>DASTNM010000185.1:0-13153 GCA_035762745.1 Candidatus Polarisedimenticolia bacterium | reverse complement strand
GGTTCTCCCGCTCGAGCTGCCCTTTGAGCGCCGGCGCCTTCGCGAAGAGGGGCGGGGCGGACTGCTCGAAGAAGGCGATGTTCCCCGCGTTGGTCTGGATCACCATGTCGGTGATGACGCGCGGCGGGTTTCTGAGATTCTCCCGCGCCGCCGCCAGGAACGTCGGGATCTGCTTCATGCGCGCCAGGAGAGCCGCCAGGCGCTCCGGCCAGACGGGGGAGTCGGGCTCCTGAAGCGTGAGGTAGAGCGTCGTGTTTCCCAGGATGTCGATGTAGTTCTGCGGGTCCCAGTCGTACGACTTCAGCTCGGACAGGGTGAAGATCGTGCCGTCCACGTCGTTGAGCATCAGCTCGTAGTCGATGCGGGCGCTGACCGATAGCCGCTTGGGATCGACGGAGGTCAGCTCGGCCCGATAGCGCTTCGCCAGATCGAGCTTGGCCCTGAGCCCCGCGGGCGTCAGGTTCTCCAGCAGGCTGTCGTAGCGATGGTAGCCGACCACGGTCGCGAGGGTCGGGTAGGCGCGGAACGACTCCTCGACATAGCGGTCGGCGAGGGAGTAGAAGGCGAGGTCCGGCCCCTGGGCACCCTCTGGGATCCCGCCGGGGATGCGCGACTGGGGCGGGCGGGGGCCGGGTCTGGAAATCGGGCCCCGCGGAGCGCCTGCGGCGCGAGGCGCGTCGGTCATGAACGGAGCCGGCAGGAGGACGACGGCGAGACAGGACGCGGCCGCCGCCGCGAGCCGGGACAGAGTACGAACGCGAAAGGGGCGCATGTCGGGGATCTCCGAGGGGGGTCGTCGGTCGTTTCGTCGCTCATGGCCTTCCGGGTTGCGAAGAGCCGACTTTACCACACCGCGGTCCGGGAGCGCATCCGCCACCCACACGGGTTCCGGCGACGCACCCCTAGCCCGCCGGCAGGAGACTCGCCGGCAGCAGGCGGGCGGCGGCCCGATCGACCAGGAAGACGAGGCTCCCCTTCGCCGGGCGGATGCCACGCGCCGGGATCTCCTCCGGCGGCCGGTCCTCCGAGAGGACGGAACGAAGCGCCGCGGCCTTCTCCTCGCCGGCGACGAGGAAGAGAACGCAAGCGGCGTTGTTGAGGACCGGGAGCGTCAGGGTGATCCGCCGGGCCTTGAGCGACTCGATCCAGGGCGCCGCGACCAGTCGGGTCGTCTCGCGCAGCGCCTCCGATCCGGGGAACAGGGAGGCGGTGTGGCCGTCGGCGCCGAGGCCGAGCAGGACCAGATCGAAGCGGGGCCGACTCCCCGGCGCGACCTTGAACCGGTCGACGAGCGTCCGCTCGTAATCCGCGGCCGCCTCCGCGGCCTCCGGAAGCTCGCCGCGGATCCGGTGCACCTGTGCCGCCGGAACCGGCAGGCGCGACAGAAGCGTCTCGCACGCCATCCGGTAATTGCTGTCGGGGTGATCGGGCGGGACGGCGCGCTCATCCCCCCAGAAGAGGTGCACCTTCTCCCAGGCCACCAGCGAGCGGAAAATGCTCCCGGCCCCTTCGCCGGCGAGCGTGGTGTAGAGAAGGCGGGGGGTCGAGCCGCCCGAGAGCGCCACGCGGAACGCGCCCCGGCCCCGGATCGCCTCGCGGGCGAGGCGGGCGAACTCCCCGGCCCCTGCCCGGGCCAACTCCCCCGCATCGGCCAGGAGGCGGATCGTCGGCATGGCTGGCGGCATCGCGCGTCCCGCGGCGTCGCTCAGGCCGAAGCCGCGCCGGCGTAAATCTTCATCAGGGCGTCGAGCAGCCGCAAGGCGTCGGGCTTCCGGCGCTGGAAGGAGTTGCGCCCGATGATCGACCCGAACCCGCCGCCGTCGCGGATGGCGCGCACCTCCTCCAGGATCTTCTCCTCCGACTCGGCCGGGCCGCCCGAGAAAATGACGATCCGCCGGCCGTCGAAGGCGCTCTGCACGACGTGCCGGACCCGATCGGCGAGCGTTCCGGTCGGCACCTTCTCCTTCTCGTAGACCTTGCGGGCCGCCTCCTGCGCCAGATGTGCGGTCGGCAGCTTGACCTTGATGATGTGCGCCCCGAGCTGCGCCGCGATCTGGGCGGCGTAGGCGGTGACGTCCAGGGCGGTCTCGGCCTCCTTGCTCAACCCCGAGCCACGCGGGTAGGACCAGACGACGACCACGAGCCCCCGGCGCTTCGCCTCCTCGGCGTAGGCGCGCACCTCCTGGTACATGTCGAGGCGATGCTCCGACCCGGGGTAGATCGTCAGCCCGATGCCGGCGCAGCCGAGGCGCAGGGCGTCATCGACCGTGGCGGTGAGCGCCTGGCGCGGATCCTTCTCGTCCAGAAGGACGTCGTGGTTGTTGGCCTTGAGGATGAGCGGGATCTCGCCGGCGAAGTCGCGCGCACCCGCCTCCAGGAAGCCGAGCGGCGCGGCGTAGGCGTTGCAGCCGGCCTCGATGGCGAGCTGGAAGTGATAACGGGGATCGTAGGCGGGGGGATTTCCGGCGAAGCTGCGCCCCGGGCCGTGCTCGAACCCCTGGTCGACCGGCAGGATCAGAAGCCGGCCGGTGCCCGCCAGGCGGCCATGGCCCAGGAGCCGGGCGAGGCTGGTCAGGGTCCCTGGATTGTCGCTGCCGTACCAGCTCAGGATCTCGCGCACTCGTTGGCTCACGTCGGTCTCCTCATGACTCCTCATCGAGAACGGCGCAGCGGGCCGCCCCGAGGAGCGCGGCGGCGTCGTTGAGAATGATCCGCACGGGCATCCGCTCGAGCAGCGGGCGCATGCGGCCTTTGTCCAGGAAGGCGTCCATGAAGCCAGACCCCTTGAGCCGCGCGAGGATCCTGGGGGCGATGCCGCCGCCGACGTAGACCCCGCCGGTCGCCATCACCTTGAGCGCCAGGTTCCCCGCCTCGGCTCCGTACAGCGCCACGAACAGGTCGAGCGCCCGCCCGCACAACGCCGACCGTCCCTCGATGGCCGCGGTCGCGATCACCGCCGCCGGGTCCTCACGCCGCAGCCTCTCCGCGACCCAGGGCGTCTCGTCGCCGTGCCCGCCGTCGCGCAGGAAGAGATAGATCGCGTGCAGCCCCGGTCCGGAGAGGACCCGCTCCCAACTGACGTGCCCCTGATCCCGCTTCAAGTAACGGAGCAGGTCGATCTCGAGATCGTCCCGCGGCGCGAAATCGCCGTGTCCTCCCTCCGTGGCGAACGGCCGGTGGCGCCGCCCGTCCCAGAACAGGCCGGCCTCGCCGAGCCCCGTGCCGGCCGCGATGAGGGCGGCGTTCCCGGCGGGGTCGGGCTCGCCCGTGTGCAACACGGCGAAGTCCTCCGGCCGCAGGGCCGCGAGGCCGTAGGCGTTCGCCTCCAGGTCGTTGATCAGCCGGGCCGATTCTATCCGAAGATCACGCGCCAGGTCGCGGGCATCGACCACCCAGGGGAGATTGGTCGTTTCGCAGCGGCCGTCCCGGACCGGACCGGCGATCCCGAAGCAGGCGCGCGACACGCGCCCGGGGCGGCCGGCGAGGAACTTCGCCACGATCTCGGCGAGACCGCCGTGCTCCCGGCTGGCGAAGGTCTCACCGTCGACCTGCGCCGGACCCCGCCCTTCGGCCTCAAACAGCGCCAGTCGCGTCCTGGTCCCGCCGATGTCGCCCGCGAGAATCATCCTCGATCCTCCTCCACTGCCGGCCGTCGCGCGCCAGGAGATCGTCGGACTCCTTCGGCCCCATCGACCCCGCCGCGTAGTTCGGGAAGGCGCGCGGCGGCAGGGCCTTCCAGACGTCCAGGATCGGCTGGACCACGCTCCAACCGGCCTCGACCATGTCGTCGCGCTGGAACAGCGTGGCGTCGGCGATCATGCAGTCATAGAGGAGCGTCTCGTAGCCGGTGCTCGGCGTCCCGCCGAAATAGTCGGAGTAGCGGAAGTCCATGTCGACCTGCCCGGTGCGCACCGCCGGTCCCGGGATCTTGGCCTCGAAGCGCCACGAGATCCCCTCGATCGGCTGGATGTTGATCACCAGCTGGTTGGGAGGCAGGCGATCGACCGAGGTGTCGCGGAACAGCACCTGGGGGGGGCGCTTGAACTGGACGACGATCTCGGTCGTGCGCGCGGCGAGCCGCTTGCCGGTGCGCAGGTAGAACGGCACGTCGGCCCAGCGCCAGCTGTCGAGGAACAGCTCGAGGGCGACGTAGGTCTCGGCGGGGGAGTCGGGCGCCACGCGCTCCTCCGCGCGATAGGCGGGGAGAACGCGCCCCGCGACCGTCCCCGCGCCGTACTGGCCGCGCACGGCGCGCGTCAGCACCTCCTCCGGCGTGAACGGCTGGACGGCCTGCAGGACCTTCGACTTCTCGTCGCGCACGGCGGCGGCGGAGAAGGAGTTCGGCGGCTCCATCGCCGTGAAGGCGAGAAGCTGCAGCAGGTGGTTCGGCACCATGTCGCGCAGGGCGCCCGCCTGCTCGTAATACTCGCCGCGGCGCTCCACCCCCAGCTCCTCCGCCACGGTGATCTGCACGTGGTCGATGTAGCGGCGGTTCCAGATCGGCTCCAGGATGCCGTTGGCGAAGCGGAAGACCAGGATGTTCTGGACCGTCTCCTTCCCCAGGTAGTGGTCGATACGGTAGATCTGGTTCTCGTCCATGACGCGGCGCAGGTCGCGGTTCAGGGCGCGCGCCGAGTCGAGATCGTGACCGAACGGCTTCTCGATGATCACCCGCCGCCAGCGGCCCTCTTCCTGGCGCAGCAGCCCGGCCGCCCCGAGCCGGCCGGTGATCTCGGAGAAAAAGACGGGGGGGGTGGCGAGGTAATAAAGATGATGCCCGGGTGTGCCCTGCTCCGCTTCGACCTGCGCCACGAGCGTCTGCAGCCGGGCGTAGGCTCCGTCGTCTCGAAAATCCCCCGACACGTAATGGACCCGCTTCAGAAGGGAGTCCCGCAGGGCCGGATCGACGGGGCCGAGGGCGAAGTCCTGGAAGCCACGCGCCAGCCGCTCGCGGAACTGGTCGCCGCTCATCGCCTCACGACCGAACCCGACGACGGCGAACCGTTCAGCCAGCAGGTGACCCTGGGCCAGGTTGTAGAGCGCCGGGATCAGCTTGCGCCGGGTCAGGTCGCCCCCGGCGCCGAAGATGACAGCGACGCACGGATCGGCCGGCTGGCCGCGCCGGTCCTGTGGGGAGGTCGCACCCTGGGTGGGCATCATCTATTCCGAGCCGCCGGCCGGCGGCTCGGCGTGGCCGCCGAACTTGGCGCGCAGCGCCGAGAGCATCTTTTCGGCGAAGGTGTGGTCGCGGCGGGAGCGGAAGCGGGCGTAGAGCGAGGCCGACAGGACCTCCGCCGGCACCGACTCCTCCACGGCGGCCTGCACCGTCCAGCGCCCCTCGCCCGAGTCCTGCACCCGGCCGACGTAGCTCGCCAGGCCCGGCTCCTCGGCCAGCGCCTGCGCCGCGAGATCCAGAAGCCACGACCCGACGACGCTGCCGCGCCGCCAGAGCTCGGAGATGTCGGCCAGGTCGAAGGTATAGCGGTGGCCCTCCGGGAGCTCCCGGGAGTCGGCGTGGCGCAGGATGTCGAACCCCTCGGCGTAGGCCTGCATCAACCCGTACTCGATGCCGTTGTGGATCATCTTGACGAAGTGGCCGGCCCCCACCGGCCCGCAGTGGAGATACCCCTCTTCCGCGGTGCCCCCCCGCCGCTCGCGACCCGGCGTGCGCGGCGCATCCCCGCGGCCCGGGGCCAGGGTCCGGAGGATCGGCTCGATCTGCCGCACGGCCTCGTCCTCGCCACCGATCATCAGGCAGTAACCGCGCTCCAGCCCCCAGACGCCGCCGCTCGTGCCGGCGTCGACGTAGCGGATCCCCTTCTCCTTCAAGGTCCGGGCCCGACGCACGTCGTCCTTGTAGTAGGAGTTGCCACCGTCCACGACGACGTCCCCCGGCTCCATCCTTCCCGCCAGGGCTGACACCGTCTGCTCCGTCGGGCCGCCCGCGGGCACCATCACCCAGACGACGCGCGGGCGCGGCAGACGGCCGAGCAGATCCTCCATCGAGGCCGTCCCGGTCGCCCCGTCCCCGGCCAGCCGGCCGACGTTCCCGGGGTCGAGATCGAAGGCCACGACTTCGTGCCCGCCTCGCATCAGGCGGCGCGCCATGTTGGCGCCCATGCGACCCAGGCCCACCATGCCGACTCTCATCGGACCTCCTTGGAAGGCAACGCCTCGCGCATCGCGCGCTCGAGCGCCCCGAGACCGGCGCGCGTGTCGCCGCTCAGGTGCACGCGCAGCGCCCGGCGGTGGCGCTCGGCCAGGACTTCGAAGTCGCCGCGCGCCTGCGCCGCCTTCACCACCCCGAAAGTATAGGTCCGACCGGGGACCGGAAGGTCGACCGCGTCCTCGCAGGTGACCTGGAGGAAGACGCCGCTGTTCGGCCCGCCCTTGTAGGCCTGGCCGGTTGAGTGCAGGAATCGCGGTCCGAACCCGAGGCAGGTCGCCGCCCGTTTCGCGTCGCGCGCCGCGTGGCGCAGCGCCTGCAGAGTCTCCCGGTGCGCCTCGTTCCTCTCGACGTAGGCCAGGATCGCCAGGTAGTCGCCGGGCGCCAGACGATCCAGATGGGCCCGCAGGAAGCCGCGGAGCGATCGATCGCGGCCCACCCCCCCCGCCAGCGCCCGCGCGTTCGCCGGGTCGGCGTGAAGAGCGATACCCTCCGCGCGCCAGAACGGCTCCTCCGGCGGCAGCGACCCGGTCGTCTCGAAACGGGAGGTCAGCTCGCGCGTCGCCACCTTGCTGGCCTCCACGTCGGGCTGGTCGAACGGGTTGATTCCGAGAATGGACCCGGCCACCGCGGTGGCGATCTCCCACTGGAAGAACGCGCCCCCCAGATCGTAGCGCTCGCCGAGGGAGATCCGGACGATCGGCTGACCCGCCTTCTCGAGCGCCTCGACGGCGGCGTCCTGCGCAGGATCCGGCTCGGACTCGAGCCGCACCTGGACGAAGAGGCGATCGGCGCCGTAGACCTGCGGCGGGCCGGTTCGCTCGCCGTCGACGGGGATCAGGCCCTTCCCCTCCTTGCCGGTCGACTCGGCGAGGAGCTGCTCGAGCCAGGCTCCGAAGCCGGCGATCCCGGGGGCGGCGACGACCGTCACCTTGTCGCGCCCGGCGCGGCCGAGGACCCCGAGGATCGCTCCGAGCACCACCCCGGGATTCTGCGCCGGCGGGACGCCCGGGGCGCAGGCGCGCACCATCCGGCCGGCGCGCTCGAGGAACCGCGCCGGATCGAGCCCCATGATCGCCGCCGGCGCCATCCCGAAGGCCGACAGGGCCGAATAGCGGCCGCCGACGCTCGGCACGCCGAAGACGACCCGGCGGAAGCGGGCGCTCTCGGCCACCTGCTGCAGCCTCGATCCGGGGTCGGTGATGGCGATGAAGCGCCGCCCGGCTTCCCCCGCGCCGACAGCCCGGCGCACGCGCTCGAAGAAGTACTCCTCGAGGATGTTCGGCTCGAGCGTGCTCCCCGACTTGCTCGAGACGATGAAGAGCGTCCGGTCGGGGTCGACCCGCTCCTCGAACGTTCTGATCTGGGCGGGGTCGGTGGAGTCGAGGACGTGGAGCTCCGGATGGCCGGCGATCCGCCCGAAGGTCTGCCGCAGCACCTCGGGGCAGAGGCTCGACCCGCCCATCCCGAGGAGAAGGGCGTGCGTGAAGCCGCCCCGGCGCGCCTCGGCCGCCAGATCCAGAAGATCCGGGAGGTGCGCTCTCTGATCGGCGACGAGATCGAGCCAGCCGAGCCAGCCGGCCTCATCGCCGCCGGTCCAGAGCGCGGGGTCGCGGGCCCACAGGCGGGCCGTCTTCCCCTGGGCGCGCCACGCCTCCAGCTCCGCCGCGACGCGGCGCTCGAGGTCGGGAGGCAGGGCGCGGGAGGGGAGGCTCACGCTCGGAGGACGCGGAAGAAGAGGTCGAGGATCCGCTTCACTCCCGGGGTGAGCTTCCTGCGACGCCAGGCGTCGGCCGCCTTGCGGATGATCTCTCCCTGGGTCGGGTAAGGGTGAATGGTCCCTCCGATCGTTCCCAGCCCGACGCGGGCCGTGATCGCCAGCGCCAGCTCGCCGATCATATCTCCGGCGTGCTCCGCCACCAAGGTGGCCCCCAGGATCCGATCGGTCCCCCGCTTGAGATGGACTCGCACGAACCCCTCGTTGGACCCGTCGAGGATGGCGCGATCGAGATCCGCGAGCGACACCGTGATCGTCTCGACGTCGAGCCCGGCGGCGCGGGCGTCCTTCTCGTACATCCCGACGTGGGCGATCTCCGGGCTGGTGTAGGTGCACCAGGGCATGACCAGGCGGCTGGCCCGGCCGCGTCCGAAGAAGAGGGCGTTGGCGACGACGAGACGGGCCTGGGCGTCGGCGGCGTGGGTGAACTGGTAGGGGGAGCAGACGTCCCCCAGGGCGTAGATCCTTCGATTGGTCGTGCGCAGCCGATCGTCGACCTTCACCCCCTGCCGATCGCAGGCGACGCCGGCCTTCTCGAGATCCAGCCGCTCGACGTTGGGGCTCCGGCCGGCGGCCAGCAGGACCTGGTCGGCGGCCAGGCTGAGCCTCCTTCCCTCGCGCTCGCAGTGCACGATCCGCTCGTCGCCCCGGCGCTCGAACGACAGGATCTTCGCCCCGAGCTCGAAGGTCACGCCGTCGCGCCGCATCGCCTCCTCCAGGATCGCCGCGGCGTCCCCATCCTCCCGCGGCAGCAGCCGGCCGCCCCGGTTGACGAGCGTCACCCGGCTGCCGAAGCGGGCGAAGGCCTGCCCCATCTCGCAGCCGATCGGCCCCGCCCCGACGACGACCAGCCGGTGAGGGAGCTCCTCGAGCCAGAAGAAGGTCTCGTTGGTGAGGACCCCCGCCTCCTCGAGGCCGGGGAGGGAGGGGAGGGCGGCGCGGGCGCCGGTGGCGATGACCGCCCGCCGGAACTCGAGCCGCGCGCCGGCGACCTCCAGCGTCGAGGGAGCGACGAAGCGCCCTTCGCCGATGAAGACATCCACGCCCATGTCGCGATAACGCCCCACGCTGTCGACCCGGCTCATGTCGCTGCGCAGTTTGCGCATCCGGCGCATGGCGGCCGCGAAGTCGCCGGATCCCGAGACCGGCGGCGCGCCGAAGAGAGCGGCGCCGTGCCGCGTCTCGTGCCAGGCGCGCGCCGCGCGGATCACGCCCTTGGAGGGGACGCAGCCGACGTTGAGGCAATCACCGCCCATCAGGTGGCGCTCGACCAGGGCCACCTTCGCTCCGAGCGCCGCCCCGGCCGCGGCGGCGATCAGCCCGCCCGGGCCGGCGCCGACGACCACCAGGTGGTAGCGACCCTTTGGGGTCGGGTTCGTGTGGCCGGGCGGGTGGACGTTCCCCAGGTGCTTCAGGTTGTGCTCGTCGAGCGGCCGGATGAGGGTTTCGGCCGGGACGCTCATCGCCCTTCTCCCGAGGTCGCCTGCTTCAGGGCCCGGCGCGCCAGGCGCGTCACGATCGCCGTGACGACGATCGTCGCGGCCAGCCCCAGGAGCAGGACCGCCCAGTAGCCCGGGCCCTTCGCAACCGCGACGCCGCCCGCGAGGCTCGCCACGTCGCCCGCCAGCTTCCCGTAGTAGACGTACAGGACCGTCCCGGGCAGCATGCCGATCGAGGCGACGAGGTAGTCCACGAAGCGCACCCGCGTCAGCCCCAGGGCGTAGTTGAGGAGGTTGAACGGGAAGACGGGCGAGAGGCGGAGCAGGAGGACGATCTTGCGCCCCTCCCGCGCGATGGCGCGATCGATGGCGGCGAAACGCTCGTTCCCGGCGAGCCGCCGCTCGATCGCCGCGCGGACGGCGTAGCGCGACACCAGGAACGCCGCCGAGGCCCCGAGCGTCGCGGCGATGAAAACGTAGAGTGTGCCGCGGGCCAGGCCGAAGATCGCCCCCGCGGCCAGCGTCAGGATCGACCCGGGGGCGAAGGCGACGGTGGCGACGATATAGCCGAGGATGAACGCGAGCGGGCCCCAGGCCCCCAGCCCCCCCACCCAGGCGGCGAACCCCGGCAGCTGCCCGCCGGCCAACCGCCCGAGGAGAACGAGGGCGGCGACCCCGGCCAGGAGCAGCGCGATGCGCAGGTAGGACGCATGGACGGCTCCGCCGCGGGCGCGGGACGCCCCCTGGGCCGGTGTCGGGGCCCTGCCGCCCCCCTCCGATCTGTCGATCGCGGCTCTCTCCACGACTCACCCGGCGTGGTTCGTTCGCCGCAAGCCCCGTGCAGGCGGTCATGGCGATTTTCCGGACAGGTTGCCGGCGCTCCAGCTCTCCAGTATATCGCCCGGGAGCCGGTTCCTATTCCCGCGGTGGTAGACTTCGGACCCTGGGTGCTCGAAAGGAGCCGCGAAACCGTGAGATCGACGCCATGAGCCAGGACCGGCCGGGACGGGGCGCATGAAGGAGACTCGCGCCTGTCTCGACGAGCTGGCCGGAAACCTTCGCTGGACCTGGAGCGGCGAGTTCGACCACCTGTTCCGTGAGATCGACGGTGATCTCTGGAGGAGGGTGAACCACAACCCGGCCGCCTTCCTGGCCGACGTGGATCCCGCCCGGGTCGAGGCGCGCTCGGCCGACCCCGCCTACCGGCAGGACCTCGAGCGGGCCTGTCGCTCGCTGCGCGACGATCTTCAAGAGGAGCGGCATTGGGCCAGCCGCCACGCGCCGGGGCTCGGCTATCGTCCCGTCGCCTACTTCTCGGCCGAGGTCGCGCTGCACGAGTCGCTGCCGATCTACTCGGGCGGCCTGGGGGTGCTGGCCGGCGATCACCTCAAGAGCTGCTCCGATCTCGGCGTGCCGATCTGGGGGGTGACGATCCTCTACCGGCAGGGATACTTCACGCAGACCCTGGACGCGCAGGGGGTGCAGGAGGAGCGCTACGTCGATCTCGACCTGACGCGTGTGCCGCTCGACCCGGTGCGCGATGGGCGCGGCGAGCGGCTCTGGATCCAGGTGCAGACCTCGTGGGGGCCGTTTCCGATCGACCTGTGGCTGGCGCGCGCCGGGCGCGCCCACCTGCTGCTGCTCGACGGCTCGCGCGACCCCGCCGCCTCGCACCGGGACGTCTTCACGCTGCGTCTCTACGGAGGCGACCTGCGCACGCGTCTGCTGCAGGAGATGATCCTGGGGATCGGCGGCTACCGGGCCCTGCTGGCGCTCGGCGCGCGTCCCGGAGTGCTACACCTGAACGAAGGGCACTCGGCCTTCGCGGTTCTGGAGGCGATCGCCCAGACGATGGAGGAGGAAGGCCTGGGCTTCGAGCCGGCGGCCGACAAGGTTCGTGCCCGGACCATTTTCACCACCCACACGCCGGTCGCCGCCGGGCACGACCGTTTCCCCGCCGACCTGATCGAGGAGTGCCTGGCGCCGCTGCGCCAGCGGCTGGGTCTCTCCCGGCAGGATCTCCTGGGGCTCGGCCGGGTCGATCCGCGCGATGAGGGGGAGCCGTTCTGCATGACGGTCCTGGCGCTCCGGCTGTCGAGCCGCGCCAACGCCGTGAGCGCCCTGCACGCGCAGACCAGCCGCGAGATGTGGCGCGCGCTGTGGCCGGGCCGGGCCTCCTCCCAGGTGCCAATCGGGCACGTCACCAACGGTGTGCACGTGCCGACCTGGATCGCCGCGGAGATGGCGCATTTCTACGAGCGCCACCTCGCCGGCGACTGGCCGAAGCGTCTCTGTCACCCGGACCTCTGGGAGAGGATCTACGATGTCGATGCGGCCGAACTGTGGCGCGTCAAGGCGCTGCTCAGGCGGCACCTGCGCTCCTCCGTGGCCCGGCGTCTGCGGGAGCGGCACGAGCGCCTGGGCCTCGCCGGCCCGGTGCCGGAGATCCAGCCGCAGGCGCTGGTGATCGGCTTCGCGCGCCGCTTCGTCGAGTACAAGCGGGCCGGCCTGCTCTTCACGGACCCTGACCGACTGGCGCGGCTGCTGTCGGATGGGCGGCGCCCGGTGCAGATCCTCTTCGCGGGCAAGGCCCACCCGCGCGACGAGGCCGGCAAGCGTATCCTCGGCTCCATCTGCGAGTATGCGCGGGATGCGCGTTTCTCCGGCCGGGTCATCCTGCTGGAGAACCACGACATCAACGTGGCGCGGCACCTGGTGCAGGGGTGCGATCTGTGGCTCAACTCGCCGCGCCGACCGCTGGAAGCCTGTGGCACCAGCGGCCAGAAGGCCGTCTTCAACGCCACGCTGAATCTGTCGGTGCTGGACGGGTGGTGGGCCGAAGGTTACGACGGGACGAACGGCTATTCGTTCGGCGAGGGGTTGACTCACACCGACAGGGCGCTGCACGACCGGCGGGACGCGGAGGACCTGTTCGAGGTCCTGGAGAGACAGGTGATCCCGGACTTCTTCGAGCGCGGGGACGACGGCGTCCCCGCCCGCTGGATGCGGCGCGTGCAACGCGCGCTGGCGACGCTCGCCTGGCGCTACAACTCCGACCGGATGGTGATCAACTACGTGACCCGGTGCTACCTGGAAGCCTCGGGCTCACGCACCCACGAGATCGTCCCCGCCCACTAGGTTCTTCGATCGTGCGGCGCCCCGAGGTCCCGCAGGATCATGCGCTCCGCCTCCAGCCAGTCCTCCAGGTCACGCCCGGGCGCCCGGTTGCGCTTGGTGAAAAGCTCGTACGCCTTCTCGGCGATCTTCCGTCTCAGGGCCTCCCCCTGAACCGGGGCGCCCTTGATCACGCTTCCGCTCGGCTTCAGTCTGTTCTTGCTGGTCATCGACATGGTCTCCATGCCCTCCGGATGTGCCCCACGCGCTCAGTGCCCGGGTCCCTCGCGCGTCGCGATCAGGACCGCCACGCAGCGGCGGGCGATCTCCTCGAACATCCCGTCCGCCTTGTACAGCCTCTCCAGCAGCGATTCCGGGACGAAGACGTCCTTCAGGCGGGGCAGCAGCGGCAGTGGCTCGCCGGCCGGCGCGGTCTCCTCGAGCATCCCGGCGACGGCGCGACGGTCCTCCATCAGCTTCTCGATCGCCTGCGGGGGCGCCGTCTCGACGGTCCCGCAGAACGACTCGAGGGAGTCGCCGATCTGCCCCAGGATGAACTCGATGAACGGAATCGACATGCTGCCGTCCTGGCGACGCACCGACCAGAGCGGCACCGTGTCGAGCTCGGGCAGATCGATGCCGAGGGCGATGCGCTCG
>DASTNM010000184.1:0-2450 GCA_035762745.1 Candidatus Polarisedimenticolia bacterium | reverse complement strand
CTGCTTCGCCTTCGCCGTCGCCACCTGGTGCTTCATGATCGGCGGCTATGCCGCCGCCCTGGTCGGGGCGGTGCAGGGGATGATCTGCCTGGTCTCCGGCTGCGTCCTCGGCATCTTCCTGACGACGATGGCGCCGTCGCTCGCCTGCCAGCGCTACGGCCTGGAGCAGATCGACTACTGCAAGACCGCCTTCGGCCAGCGCGGCTCGAAGATCATCCTGGTCTTCTACGTCATCAACCAGATCGGCTGGACCGGGCTGATCCTGGTGATGTTCGGCAACGGGATCCGGAACATCCTGCGGGGTCTCGGCTACCAGCCGGGCGGCTGGGTGGTGGGGCTCGGGGTGGCGATCGGCCTGTGGCTCACCTACCTGCTGGTGACGCGCGGAGTGCACCTGCTCAACGTCTCGAACGCCTTCATCACCCCCGGCCTCATCGTCATGACGATCGTCATGATGGCCATGCTGCTGCACCGCTACGACTGGTCGCAGATCGCGGCCGCCCCTCCCCTCAAGCCGCTGGCCGACCGGTGGCTGAACTACATGATCGTCTTCGAGTGGGGCGTGGCGTCGGGCTTCTCATGGTGGGGCGGCATCGGTTTCCTGACGCGCAACACGCGCACGCGCCGGAACGCCATCTACCCGGAGATCCTGCAGCTCGGGCTGGGGATGGCGCTGGTCTGCTGCGTCTCGCTCTTCTCCAGCCTGATCGTGAAGACCGACGATCCGACCGAGTGGATGATCCCAATAGGCGGCATGTTCATGGGGATCCTGGCGCTGGTCTTCGTCGTGCTGGCCAACGTCAGCACCACCGCGGTCCAGATCTTCGCCTGCGGTCTGGCGCTGCGGCACCTGCCTTCGCTGCGCAGCCGGCCGTGGCGCCACCTCGTCCTCTGGTCGATCGTCCCCTGCCTGCCGTTCGTCTTCTGGCCCTCCGGGCTGTACGCCATGGGGAACGCCTTCCTCGCCTACAACGGCACGATGTACGCGCCGATCTCGGGGATCCTGTTCGCCGACTTCCTGCTGCTGCGGCGCGGCCGCCTCGACGTCTGGGCGATCTTCGACGACGACCCGGCGGGCGAGTACCACTACTCGCGCGGCTTTCACTGGCCGGCGCTGGTCTCCGTCCTGATCGGGCAGGCGATCTACATCTACCTCTTCAATCCGCTCACGCTCGAGGCACGGCCGCTGTTCCGAGCCTTCACGGCGTCTCTGCCGGCCTGCCTCGTCCCCGGACTCGTCTACTGGGCCTGGGTCGCGCTGGCGCGGTGGCGTGCCGGCGCCCGCGAGGCGGGGGTGGCCGCGGCCCGCCGTGATCCCGCCGCCTTCGCGGGGCTGCCCCTGCCGGCTCTGAGCGCCGGACCCGGGGCCGCCCGCCTCGACGAGTTCCCGGCCGGAGCGACGGCGCGCCGGCTTCGCATCCCCAACATCTGAGAGGCTCCACCGGACGGCCGCGTCGATCGCGCGCGGGCGGCCGCTCTCAGGCGCCGGTGCGCGCGAAGGCGAGGGCGACGAGCGCCTCCTGCTCCAGGAGGTGGGCGCGCGCCGAGCCGGTGGCGGGGCTGGCGCTCTCGGATCGCTTGACCGTCATGATGTGCCGCCCGCCGCACAGCGGCTGCAGGCGCGGGCGGACGAAGTCGAGCGCCCCCATGTTCCCCGGCTCCTCCTGCACCCAGACGATCTCGCGCGCCCCGGCGTAGCGACCCAGAGCCGCGCGCAGGTCGTCCGCCGGGAAGGGGTAGAACTGCTCCAGCCGGAGGATGGCGGTGCGGCGGTCCTTGCGCCTGGCGCGCTCGGCGCCGAGCTCGTGGGCGATCTTCCCGGAGCAGAGCAGGACCCGGTCGACTTCCTCCCCCGCCGCGGAGGCGTCGTCCGGCAGCAGCGGGCGGAAGCGGCCGCGCGTCAGATCGTCGAAGGGGGAGCAGGCGGCGGGGGCGCGCAGCATCCCCTTGGGGGTCAGGACGATCAGCGGCTTGCGCCAGCGCCTCATCGCCTGGCGCCGGAGCAGGTGGAAGTACTGCGCCGCGGTCGAGGGCTGGCAGACCTGGATGTTGTCCTCGCCCGCCAGGTCGAGGAAGCGCTCGACCCGGGCGCTGCTGTGCTCCGGTCCCTGCCCTTCGTAGCCGTGCGGCAGCAGCAGGACCAGGCCCGAGAGAAGACCCCACTTGTCTTCCCCCGCCACCACGAACTGGTCGATGATCACCTGCGCGCCGTTGGCGAAGTCTCCGAACTGCGCCTCCCACAGGACGAGCGTCTCGGGAGAGTCGCGGCTGTAGCCGTACTCGAAGCCGAGAGGCGCCGCCTCCGAGAGCGCCGTGTCGAAGAGCCCGAAGGGCCCCTGGGGATCACGGAGGTGCTGCAGCGGCACGTGCTCGCGGCCGTCGAGGCCGTCGACCCAGACGGCGTGCCTCTGGTTGAAGGTGCCGCGCCGGCTGTCCTGCCCCGTCAGGCG
>DASTNM010000183.1:0-8035 GCA_035762745.1 Candidatus Polarisedimenticolia bacterium | reverse complement strand
GGCCGGGCCCCAGCGCCCTGCCGGGAGGGCCCGCGAGGGAGGGGGCGAGGCCTCTCAGACGCCCGACCTCCGCCGGGTCGACCAGCCCCAGAGGAGTCTCGATCGTGTGCGCCCGCTTCGTGGCGGGCAGCTCCCAGACCGGCTTGATGCCGGCCAGCGGCGACAGCCCCTCGGGGCGGGCGAAGGTGGCGGGACCTTGCACCCGCCTCGCCGCCTGGACCTCCGCCTCTGCGGTCAGCTCCTTGCCGGTCAGCCGCTCAGGCCGGGGACGCAGGGCCCAGGTGGAATGGGTGAAGACGAGAAGCGACGCGCCGAATGCGATGAGCGCGCCCGCCACGCTGACGACTAGACGGCGGCCGAGCCTCGAACCCATGATGCCCTCCTCGCACGAAAGATGGCCTGGGGGGGGAACTCTTCGATGTCCTGGTGTCTTGTGCTGGTCTGTGGCCGGATGAGCCGCCCCGAGTCCGCCGGCCGGGCCGGCCACGGCCCCGACACGACGTGCCCCGGGCGCGCCGCCCGGGACGGTCGAGCCTGCCTCAATTGATATTGCGCATGTACGGTGAAATCGTCTTTCTGTCAACCAATTCGGTCCCATCGATGCAGGCTGGAGCGCACTATGTGAAACCTGGCCCACCACTCGCGCGGGCGTCGCGTGCTAAGATGTCGCCACCCGCCCCCTCACATCGAGGTGATTCGATGCTCGGAAGACCCTGCGAACCGTCGCCGGCGCGGCGGCTGGTGACCCTGCCGGCGGCCCTCCTGATTCTCCTTCTCACCGGCGCGTCGTGCGTCCACCTGCTCCAGCCGCAGACCTACTACCTGGCCACCGCTCGTGTCGCCCGGCAACGCGACGAATACCTCGCCAAGGAGCTGATGACCGGCATGCCGGAGGCGCTGTTCAAGCGCTGGTACACCCGGGGCGAGAACTGGAGCGACGACCTGAGGCCTTACATCCTCGATCAGGAAAGCCGCGACGGCCGTACCGTCTACCGCCTCGGCAGCGAAGGGCGTGCCGTCGCCGACGCCTACTTCCGCGACGGGGCGCTCGAGGAGGTGGGGGAGTGGATCCTGCTCCAGGAGTCGGTCGTCTCCGCCTGGCGCTACACCAGCCTCAAGCCAAGGGTCATGGCGAAGGAGGATCTCGCGCGCCTCGAGACTCTCGACCCGGCCTCGGAGCCGCTGCGCCCCGAAGAGATTCCCGAACGCCGCGAGGTCTGCCGGTTCGAGTCGGGAGGAGAGGTCGAGGCGGTCGTCCCGCTGCGCGTCGCGAGGCCGGGGAGAGGGTCGGTCCCCAGGCTCGAGATCCCGATCGGCCCGCGGAGGCAGAGCGCGACAGGAGAGGACGCCCTGACGGCCGGGGCGCGCCTGGCGGTGCGGCACTGGGGCCTCCTGAGCGGGCGGCTGGCGGTGCCCGGGGGTGGACAGGAGTACCAGGTCGACGTCGATTCCGTCGGCCGGGTTCTCTGCCCGGCCGGAGAGTGCGCCGCCGTCGGCACGACGGCGATCCTGGCGCGCGATCTCCTGGTCGCAGAGGAAGAGATCCCGGGGGGCTCCGAGGCGATCGCCGTTCCGTCCGGGCAGTCGCGGATCCCCGTCTGGATGAAGCGGCTCGGAACGCTGAGCGCCGGGAGCGAGGTGCGGGTCGCCGAATGGAGCCCCTGCGGCCAGATGGCCGGGCGGGTCGAGATTGCAGGCGCCGCGGCGAAGGGGCTGCCCGCCTCCGTGCGAGTGCCGCTGGCGCCGCCCGGCCTCTTCAAGCCGCTCCGCGAGTCAGGCGGCGCCGATCGGGGCGGCTCCGCGGCGCAGCAGTAGGCGGCAGGCGAGGTAGACCACGGGGCCGGAGATCAGGGCGATCGTCCCGGCAACCGCCTTCTCTTTCCCTCCCCAGGCGATGGTCAGCACGCACAGCGTGAGGGCCGGGAGACAGACGCCGAGAAGCCCGGCTCGTCCGCCCGGGATCCTGTAGGGGCGCGGCAGGTCGGGGCGGCTCCGGCGCAGTCGGACGAGCGCCAGATAGAGCAGCAGGTAGGACGAGACCAGAAGCCAGGCGTAGATGGCGATGAGCGCCGCGAAACCGTGGTAGCCGCTCAGGAGGCTGCAGACACCGCCGCCGATCAGGATCGCCACCCAGGGCGTCCCGTGCCGGGGATGGGTCGCCGCCAGCGACGCCGGGAGGAACCCCTCGCGGGCCATCGTGAAAGGGATGCGAGAGGTGGCGAGCAGCGTGCTGTTCAGAAGCGCCGCGTTGCTGATCGTCGCCCCGATCAGCATCAGGAGGTTGAGACCGGGCCCGCCGAGGAGGGCGGCGGCGGTCATGAAGTAACTCTCTCCCCAATCCCGCCAGGATCCGAGCGACCCGAGAGCGCAGGCGGTCGGGACGACGTACCCCAGGACCACCCAGGGGACGACGATCATCAGCGCGATCGGGTAAGCGCGCCGCGGGTTCTCGATCTCCTCGGCGACCGTGCCGAGCTGCTCGTAGCCGGAGTAGAGCCAGATGGCGATGAAGAAGCCCGACTTCAGGGCGTCCGACAGCCCCTTCTCCGGGTGGATGAGCGGCACGAAAGGGTTGACCTTCCAGTGCAGGATGCCGATCACGGAGAGGATCGGAAACGGGAGGAAGCACAGGACGGTGAAGATGAGCGACAGCCAGCCGGCCGTCCGGATGCCGCGCACGTTGGCGTAGACCAGGGCCCAGATCAGAGTCAGGCAGACCGCCGTGTGTCTCCAGCCTTCCCCGACCGGAAGGTAGCGGCCGAGGTAGTCGGTGAACAGGACGGCGTAGGCGGCGTTGTTGACGGTGTTGGCGCCGAGGTTCCACCAGCCGGCCTGAAAGCCCCAGAAGTCGCCGAAGGCCTCGCGCACCCAGCGGTAGACCCCTCCCTCGTGCGGCAGCATCGTCGCCAGCTCGGCCGAAGCGAGGGAGATCGGCACCGACCAGAGCAGCGGCAGGAGCATCAGGAGAACGAGAGTCAGCCCCGGGCCGGACTCTCCCACGATCTCCTCCAGGCCGTAGGCGCCGGCCGCCGAGATCGTGTACATGAGGAAGACGAGCTGCCAGAGCGACGCCTTCCGTTCCTGTCCGAGCCCCATCGATGATGTCCCCGAAGGCGCCCACCCTATCAGCGCCCGGCGGCCCGGTCAACGCCCCCTGAGCCAGGACCCGCCGGGGTTGCCAACGGGGGGGCTGTTTCTGGTAGAGTGTGGGAATCGGTGTGGCCATCATGAATCAATTGCCGGCGACCGCGGACCAGGCTCGGCCTTCCGGGGTGCGGCGGGACAGGGCGTTCCGCGGAACGCGGTGAAGGGAGACCCCAATGGCAGACCTCAAAATGATCATCGACGGAAAAGAGGTGGAGTCGGTTTCAGGGCAGCGCCTTCAAGTGATCAACCCGGCCAACGAGAAGACGGTCGGGAGCGTCCCGAAGGGCACGGCCGAAGATGTCGATCGGGCGGTGAAAGCGGCGCGCAAGGCGTTCAAGAAGTGGTCACGAATGACGCCGGCCGAGCGCAGCGGTCTCCTGATGAAGCTGGGGGACGCGCTCGACAAGGACCTGCAGCGGCTGGCCGAGATGGAGACCTCGCAGACCGGCAAGCCGCACAAGCTGACCCTCAACTCCGACCTGCCGTTCGCCAACGACAACATCCGCTTCATGGCGGCGCAGGCGCGCATCCTGGACGGGATCGCGGCCGGTGAGTATGCCCCCGGCTACACCAGCATCATCCGCCGCGAGCCGATCGGGGTGGTCGGGTCGATCGCGCCCTGGAACTACCCGTACATGATGGCCGCCTGGAAGATCGGTCCGGCGCTGGCGGCGGGGAACACGGTGGTCCTGAAGCCCGCCTCGAACACCCCCCTGACGACGATCGAGATCGCCAAGGCCGCCCTGGCGGTCGGCATCCCCGAGGGGGTGCTGAACGTCGTCACCGGGCCCGGGGGCGAGGTCGGGTCGGCGATCTGCAAGCACGACGACATCAACATGGTCTCCCTGACCGGCGACACGGCGACCGGGAAGAAGATCATCGAGCAGTCCGCTGCCACCGTAAAGAGGCTGCACCTCGAGCTCGGCGGAAAGGCGCCGTTCATCGTTTTCGAGGACGCTGACGTGCAGGCGGCGATCCAGGGGGCGGTGGTCGCCGGCTTCGTCAACACCGGCCAGGACTGCACCGCCGCGACGCGCCTGTACATCCAGAAGTCGCGCTACAAGGAGTTCGTCGATCAGTATGTCGCGGCGGTCAAGAAGATCCGCGTCGGCGATCCGACGAAGCCGACGACCGACATCGGCCCTCTGATCTCCAAGGATCAGCGCGAGCGCGTCGCCGGGTTCGTGGAGCGGGCGCGCAAGGCCGGCCTCGAGATCCTGACGGGAGGCAAGTCGATGGACGGCCCCGGCTTCTTCTATCAGCCGACGGTCGTGGCCGGCGCGAAGCACGAGGACGAGGTGGTGCAGCGCGAGATCTTCGGTCCCGCGGTCGTGGTGATGTCGTTCGACAGCGAGGAGGAGATTATCGCGAAGGCCAACGGCGTCGAGTACGGCCTGGCCTCCTCGATCTGGACCAAGGACGTCTTCCGCGCCCTGCGCCTGTCGCGCGAGCTGGAGTACGGCGAGGTCTGGATCAACGACCACTGTCCGCTGGCCTCCGAGATGCCGCACGGCGGGGTCAAGAAGTCGGGCTTCGGATCGGACCTGTCGCGCTACTCGTTCGAGGAGTATACGAACGTCAAGCACGTCATGGCCGACCTCGGCGGTGAGGTGCGCAAGGGGTGGCACTTCACGGTGTACGGAGACCAGGCCTAGGAATTCGGCGAAAAGGCTACTTGGCCCGCCCGGCGATCAGGGCCAGGCCGAAGACCGCCGAGCAGAGAAAGTCGCTCGCCAGGAAGCAGGCGGAGCGGAGCGGTCGCAGGGCCCAGAGGCGGCCGTCGCGGAGCGCCCGGCGGACCGCCCCCCAGTGCTCGGAGAGGTAGCGGCGGGTCGAGGGGGCGAACGAAGGCCAGGCGATCCAGGTGGGGCGGGTCGGGAGCTTCAGACGGGAGAGCAGGGTCGGGGGCGCGACGTGGCGGGTCTGCAGCCACAGCTCCTCCATCTCGAGGAAGAGCCGCACGTAGGCGCGGATCTGGGCGACGATCTCGGGGAGCCGCCGCTTCAAGTGGGCGAGGCGCCCCTCGACCGCCCGGCCGCGCCGGCGCTCCTTCCGGTCCTTGAGGCGCACGAAGCCGGTAATCATCGGGTGGGCGTCCTCGATCATCGCCACCTTGTACCAGATGTAGTTCTTGAACATCCCCCAGTAGGTCCGGTGATTGGCGCGCAGGAGCGCCTCGCGCATCCCTTCGAACGAGTAGAAATCGCGCCAGGCCCTGCGGTAGGCGGCCAGCCATTGCTGTCCCGTCATGAGCGGATGACGCATGGTCGGGTGGAACGAGTCGTAATTGCCCGGATCGGCGTCCAGCGGGATTCCCTTCCGCACCATCTCGAGGTGGTCCCGCGATCCCGGGATCGGCGTCAGCATGAAGAACGACGCCTGGTCGACCTTGAAGACCTCGCGCAGGTCGCGCACGTCCTGGGCGATCGTCTCCGGCGTGTCCTCCGGGAAGCCGAGGATGTAGCCGACGTGGCAGGCGATCCCGGCCTCGTGCCAGGCGTCGAACATGGCGCGGTATTCGGCCGTCTTGTTCTGGGTCTTCCCGGCCGCTTTCAAGTTCGCCTGGCGGATCGTCTCCAGCCCGATGAAGACCTGGCTGCTGCCGGCACGCGCCGCCTTCTCGATGAAGCGAGGTGTCTTCCAGGCGAGGGTATCGACCTGGATCATGAAGTCGATGGCGATCCCCTCCTCTTCGCGCAGGCGGATCAACCGATCGAAGATCGCCTCCCAGCAGGGGTTGCGCGAGAAGTTGTCGTCGGTGAAGAAGTAGTAGTCGATCCCCGTCTTCCAGTTGTGCCGCACCTCGGCCTCGATCCGGTCCGGATCGCGGTGCCGCATCGTCTTCCCCTGAACGTTGATGATCGAGCAGAAGGAGCAGTTGAACGGACAGCCGCGTCCCACGTCGACGGTCGCCATCTGCGGGTAGGCGAAGCGCCGCATCGAGCGCTCGGGAATGCGCGGCAGCGGCGCCTTCGTCAGGTCCGGCCGGTCGCAGACGTCGTAACGCACCTTGAGCCGTCCCGCGAGGGCGTCTCCCAGGAGGCCGCCCCAGGCCTCCTCGACCTCGCCGCTGACGACCGTCACCCCGGCCGCCATCAGCTCGGCGATCTCCGGCGTCGGATCGTGAAAGAGCTCGAGGATGCCGCTGACGTGGAAGCCGCCGATCATCACGGGCAGGCCGCGGCGACGAAACTCCAGGGCCAGGTCGGCGGCGCGCGGGAACTGGTTGGTCTGCACCCCGACGAGGCAGATGAGAGTCAGATCGCCCGGACGGCGCGCGCCATGCCGGCGGGCGATCGCCCCGGCGCTGACGCGGTCCACCGTCTCGTCGTAGGCGGCGAGGCGCACCGCGACCCCCGGGCCGAGCCCTCCCCGCGCCACCACATCCTCGGTCAACGAATAGAAGGCCGCCAGGGTGTTGCTGGGCAGGACGCCGCGCCAGTGTCGCACGACGTAGCCGTCGTCGTCGTAGCGCGACGGCTTGATCAGGACGACCGTCAGGACACGGTCGGGGCGGTGTGCGCGAGCGAGGTTCATCGGGTTTCATCCCGAGTCGGCCGGCGACGGCATCGGAACACCGCCCCGGCCTCTCGGAGACGTGCTTTCATCATACGCCGATCCAGTGGGGTCGCAAGACCCCTGCCGGGGATGCATCCGCAGAGGGTCAGTCGGCGCGACCCCGCGTCCTCTTGTCCCAACCCTCCCAGACACCGAAGGCCTTGAGCTGATCGTCCAATCCGGTCCTCTTCAGAAGAGCCTCGATGGCGGCGCGATCCTGCCGGGGAGAGCGTTCGGGGGATTCGGCCAGGTTCCAGATCAGCGACGCGGCGATCGCGGCGTTGATCTTGAGCTCCCGAAGGTCCGCCTTGTCGAAGGTGTCGGAGACGGCATGGTAGTTTTCCATGTAGTTGGCCGGAACCTGGTTGGCGACCAGGTTCGGGACCCCCTCGAGGAGAAAGTCGACGTGATCGGTCCCCGCAGAGGCGTCGGCGGTCTGCTCGGTTGCGCCGAGGCCGGCGACCGGCGCCAGGGCCGCGTCGACCTTCGGCCGCAGCTCCTCGCGGCCGCCGAGGGAGAAGCCGGTGATCCGGCCCGTGCCACTGTCGAAGATCGCCACCATCGTGTGCCGTTCCATCTCGGCGCGGTGGGCACGGACATACCCTAGGGACCCGAAGAGCCCCTGCTCCTCGCCGGTGAACAGGGCGAAGCGCACGGTGCGGCGCGGGCGGGCGCCGAGTGACGCCATCTGCCGCGCGATGTCGAGCAACATGGCGCAATTGGCGCCGTTGTCGAGAGCCCCTGTCCCCAGCTCCCAGGAGTCGAGGTGGGCGCCGGCGAGGACGATCTCCTCGGGCCGCTCACGGCCGCGGATCTCGGCCAGCACGTTCCGCGCCTGGAACTCCGGGCCGGTGGTCACGGCGAGATTCAGGCGCAGCCGGACCCCGCCGTCCGCCAGGCGCGCCAGGCGGAGGCCGTCCTCGCGCGCCACGATCGCCGCCGGGAAGGGGGCGAGCGTCTCCCCGCCCGTGAGGACATGCCGGTAGAGGAGACCCCGCTCGCGCCCGCCGACCAGGAGAAGGGCGGCCGCTCCGGCCGCCCGGGCCCGCTCCATGATCGGCGGCAGCCGCATGTAGTCGCCGAACAGGTCCTCCCAGGTGACCAGGACCTTCGAGTCGACCAGGAGGATGGCCCCCCGCGCCGTGTCGGCCCGCCGCCGGAACTCTTCTGGGCTTCCTTCGCCCAGGGAGACCAGAGGCGCCTCGAGTCCCTTCTTCGGTGTTGCGGGCGAAAACGGCATCGCTGCGACGCGCAGCGGGATCGCCTCCGGGGCGATCACCTGCGCCTGCGAGTGTCCCTCCTCCCAGCGCAGCGGCATCGGGAAGGTCTC
>DASTNM010000182.1:0-5667 GCA_035762745.1 Candidatus Polarisedimenticolia bacterium | reverse complement strand
GGCGCCGGCGTGGACGCGGGACATGCGGCAGCGGCGCGCGGCGCGGAAGGGGCGGAGCAGGCTCATGCGTCCCGGTCGTCCCCGGCGTTCATTTCCACAGGGGGCTCGCTGCGCCCCCCGGCGACCGACTCGGCAGCGTGGGTCACATAATAAAGGAAGGTCATGCCGATCAGGACCGGCACGGCGACGACGCCGATCACCGCGAGCCACAGGAAGCCGAGCGGCACGCGCACAACACGATCGAAATGCGACAGGGCGCGCCTCGGGCGCGTGGCGCGGGGCGGGGCCTGATCCCGGGAGGGCATCGCGTTCTCGGTCATCCGGCGGGCACCGTCGCGGATTCTATCATCGCCCGGGCGCTTGACTCGGCGCGGCGGGCGATGCTACGCTCCGGCCCCTTTCCGAACAGTCGGCTCGTGGAGGTGTTGCATGGCCACACCCGGCCAGCTCAAGACCAAGATAGACCTGCTCAAGAAGAAGATCGCCGAGAAGGGGTCGTCGTTGACCGCCGAAAGGCGGCGCCAGCTCGGGAAGCGACTCAAGCGCCTGCAGCGCTCACGCAGGGTTGCCCTGGGCGTCGACAGGAACCGGGACACCCAGTCGAAAGCCGCCGCGGGAGCGACGAAGAGCGAGGCGCCGGCCGCCGGTCCCGCCTGAGCCTTCCGCCCACGACGACATGCATGGAGTGATCCCTCGACAAGGAGAGACGAGTATGAAGCCTGCGCGCAAGGTGCTGGTCGTGATCGTGGCGTCGGTGGCGCTGGCCGTCCTGGCCGGCTGCGGAGAGTCCGTCAAAGAGATGATCATGAACCCGACGACCAAGGACGAGCTCGTGCAGGAGCTCCTGTCGGATGACATCTCCAAGCACGACCTCATGAACAAACTGACGTCCGACGACAAGGCCAAGAGGGAGATCGCCGAGACGCTCCTGGGAGATCTGTCGATCAAGGCCCTGGCGATCGACAAGCTCACCGCCGACCCCACTCAGCGGGCCGAGCTCTACAAGCACCTGACCTCCGACGCGACCGCGCGCGCCGAGATGATCGGAGTCCTGACCTCCGACGCGGACTTCCGCAAGGAGATCCAGGACGCCATCAAGAAACCGCTGCCGAAGAAGTGACGGGTGGCGATGCGCCCTAGAAGGCGTTGACCTGGACGGTGTTCGATACCATCCGGTGCCCGGTGCGGTCCACCATCATGAGACGGACCTGGTAGGTGCCGGGGCGCACGAAGCGCATGTCGTGCGTGTAATCGTAGCCATCGGGGGTGCGCACGACGTCGCCGGCGTCACAGGCCGGCGGCTCGAGGTCGGCCGTCCTTCGAGTGTCAATCGGGGTCGAAGGGCCCGCCGAGATGCTCCGCGGTGACAGATCGGTCACCCATGCCACCTCCGAGCGGCAGAGTTCGACCTGGCCGGGCTCCGTCCCCAGGACCTTGCCGTACAGGTAAATGGTGAAGGGAACGAATCCGACGATGCGGTCGGCGACGATCCAGAGCCCCGGCCCGCCGCGCTTCGGCCCCTTGGCCCAGGCGGCGCCATCGCACAAGAGGCCGGCCAGAAGGGCCACCCCGAGCACCGCTGCCTTGATTCGCTGATCCGCCCTCGGCCGCACAGGAACCTCCTCCAACGTTTCGTCTACAATCCCGCCAAAACCAGAGTCAAATATGTAATTAGTTAGTATTGCGTACTCATCACGGCGAGAATTTTGGTCTGTGCCAGTTATGAGTCAATGATGTCTTTCGTAATCTTGACTGTACATTTTGTGATTCATATATTTGTGATGTCGTTCGCACTGCGCAGCCAGAGCCTTCAAACGCAGCCGGCGGAGCCCCTTGGCCACAAACGCCCTCATCGAACGTCCCGCCCGCGAACTCGTGGCGCAGGTCTGCCGGGAGATAGCTCAGATCGTCCCCTGTGATCAGATCTTCCTCGCCCTTCCTTCGGGCGACGGGACACGCTTCGAGGCGCAGAGCCTGCACTCCATGAGCGACCAGACGAGCGCCTGGGAGCTCGCCTCCCCCGGCTCCTGCGCGGCGTACGTCATCAAGAGAGGGAAGTCGGAAGTCTTCGCCAACCTCGGGTCCGAGTTCCGCTATCCGGAGGAGGAGATCCTGCACCGGCTGGGGATCCGTGACGCCGCCTTCCTGCCGCTCAGGAGCGGCGCCACCGCGCTCGGGGTGCTGATCCTCGGGTCGAAGGAACCGCGGGCGCTCGACGAGAAGGGGATCCGGATGCTCGAGCGCGCCTCGGGCCTGCTCGCCTTGGCGCTGACCTCCGCGCGCCAGGAGGGCGAGGCGGGGCCCCGGGTCTCCGCCCCGGCTCCTCCGGCCGGCGCAGCCACCCCCGGCGATGGTCTGCAGCGCGCCTACCGTGAGATGGTGGCCTACAGCAGAGTCGCCAACCGGATCGTCCAGGAGGACGACCTGAACGCCGCCTGCCGGCTCTTCCTGGAGGCGATCCGCGAGCACTCGGGATACCGCCGCGCCGTCCTCACGCTCCTCGACGCGCAGAGCCGGGAGTTCCAGTGGTTCTTCACCGGCGCGACCGACGACGACATCGACCATTTCCACGCCCACAAGATGACGCCCGAGCAGCGCGAGTCGCTCTTCAAGGAGAGTCACCGCATCGGCAACTCCTTCTGTCTGCCGACCACGGAGGTCCCGAATCACGGCGGTCTGCCGGCGCGTCGCACGCGCCAGGGGGCCGAAGGGGCGAAGTCGGAGTGCGGCATTCTGTTCATCCCGCTCTACGGCGCCGGGGCCACGCTCGTCGGCACGGTGATGCTGGACGATCCGGCGGTGCCGGCGACCCCGACGGCCGAGGGGCTCTCCTCCCTCGAGTTGTTCGCCGGCCAGGTGGCGCACGCCATCGAGAAGAAGCGGCTCGATCAGGCGGTGAAGAGCGCCCAGGCGCGCCTGCGCACGGCGCAGGAGCAGTTGATGCAGGCGGAGAAGATGTCGGCGATCGGCCAGCTCATCTCCGGCGTCACGCACGAGCTGAACAATCCGCTTTCGGGAGTCATGGGCTTCGCGCAGCTGCTGCTGCAGAGCGAAACCAACCCGAAGGTGCGCAAGAACCTGGAGCGGATCAACAACGAGGCGGTGCGCTGCCAGAAGATTGTGCAGAACCTCCTGAGCTTCTCGAGGCGCCACAGGCCCGAGAAGGTGCACCGCAGCCTGAGCGAAGCGATCGACAGCGTCCTGGAGCTGCGCCACTACCAGCTTCAGGTCGATGACGTCGAGGTGGAGCGTCGCTACGCCGCCGATCTGCCGAAAACGATGTTCGACTTCCACCAGATCCAGCAGGTCATCCTGAACGTGGTCAACAACGCGCACCAGGCGATGATGGAGACCACGGGGCGCCCGCGCCGTCTCCTGGTGACGACCGAGCGGCACGACAACACCCTGCGCGTCCGCTTCACCGACAGCGGGGCCGGCATCCCGCGCGACCGGCTGGAGAAGATCTTCGATCCCTTCTTCACGACCAAGGGGGATGGGAAGGGAACCGGGCTCGGCCTGAGCCTGGCGCGCGCCATCATCCGGGACCACCAGGGCACGATGTCGGCGGAGAGCGTCCTGGGCGAGGGGACGACGATCCAGATCGACCTGCCGCTCCTCGGCGAGAACGCCCAGCCCGCCCCCCGGGAGGAGCCCAAGGGGGACCCGCCGGCCCCTCCGAAGTCGCTCCGGATCCTGGTGGTCGACGACGAGGCGATTCTGGTCGAGCTCCTGAGCGACTTTCTGAAGAGCGTCGGCCACGACGTGGATCAGGCGCACGACGGCCGCAGTGCGCTGGATCTCGCGAAGGCCAACGACTACGACGCCGTCCTCAGCGACCTCAAGATGCCCGGGCTCGACGGGCAGGGCTTCTACGAGCAGATCGTGAAGCTGAAACCGGCCATGGCCTCACGCTTCATCTTCGCCACCGGTGATCTGGCCAATCCGAAGGTGCAGACCTTCTTCCAGGCGACCGGTTGTCTCTACCTCAGCAAGCCGTTCAAGCTCGACGCCGTCCTCAGCGTTCTCGACCAGCTCGTCCGCCGCCAGCAGGCCGCCTGAAGCCCCTCGAGACCGGGGGCGTCTCGGCGCGGGTCGCCGTTGACGGCGGAGTGTTCCCGGCGTACCTTTGGGGTCCCGTGACATCGACCCGAATCGGACCTCCGAGGCTCTTGCAGCGCGGCCGCGCCGGCGCGGGCCTGCCTGCCGCCGGCCTCGCGGCCGCGATCGGACTGGCGCTCGCGGCGCGCGCGGGGGTTGCCGTGGCCGCGACCGGCGGGGATGCGCCGGAAGCGATCACCCCGGCTTCGGCGGAGACCAGCGACGAGCCGGCGGATCGCGGGCAGAGGCTCGCGGATCTGGTGCACCGCGGGAACGAAGCGCGTCAGAAGGGGCGGGTGGCGGCCGCCCTCCAGGCCTACCGCGAGGCGCGCGACCTGGCGCCGGAGCGCTACGAGGTGCGCATTCTGCTGGCCGACACGTTGCGCCGGTCGGGTCGGACCGATGAAGCGCGGGTCGAGTACATCGCCGCGGCCGGGATCGACCCGTCGCGTCCCGAGGCGCAGGCCGGGCAGGCGCTCCTGCTGCGTGCGGCGTACGATCTCGAGGGTGCGGCCGCCCTGGTCGAGGCGGCGCTGCCGCGGCTGGTGCCGGCCTCGCGGCCCGAACTCCTGCTGACCCTCGCCGAGACGCGGCGCCGCCAGGGGAGGCTCGAGGAGGCGGCGCGCCTCTTCACGGAGGTGATGCGGGCGCGCCCCGGCGACCTCCCGGCGCGCGTCGGCCAGACACGCGTGGCGGAGGAAAGGGGAGACCTCGAGGCGGCGCTGGCGGGCTGGGAAGATTACCTCAAGCTGAAGCCCGAAGACGAAGGGGCGCGTCTCCATCTCCAGGACCTGCGCGAGATCAAAGCGTCGATCGCGGCGCTCGGGAGCGCGGCGGCGCGCACCTCTGACGCGGCCGTCGAGACGGAGCTGGGCCGGCTTCTCGCGGTCGCGGGCGACGCCCGGAGTGCCGCCCAGGCCTATCGCCGCGCCCTGGCGCTCGACCCGGAGCGGCTCGAGGCCCGCCGAGGCCTCGCCCTGGCCCTGCGCGACGCAGGGGAGTCGCGGGGCGCGGTCACGCAGTTCCGTCGCGTCCTGAAGCAGCGGCCGGACGACGCGTCGTCCCTCTACAATCTCGCCGCACTGGCGCGGGCCTCCGGCGACCGTGATCGGGAGGAGGCGGCCTGGATCGATCTCGTCGCCGCCCGCCCTGACGACCTCTTCGCCGCGCGCGGATTCGTCGCCTTCCTCGAGAGCGGCGACCCGCAGGCGCTCGGGCGTGCCATCGATCGGCTGCGGGCGGCCGGTCCCGCAGAGTCCGCGGCGGGGGCGAGCCCGGGGCGCCGGCGCCTGGAGGTCCTCCTGCTGGCCGCGGCGCAGCGTTGGAGCGAGGCGGCCGAGGTTCTTTACCGGACCCTGCGTCTCGACGCGACCGATCCCTGGACCCTGGCGGTCGCCAACGACGTCCTCTCGATTCATCCTGATCTCCTGAGGGCCATGGGGGAGAAGGCGCTCGCGGAGGCGGGCGGCCCCGGCGGCGAAGCCCGTGTCAGCGACGCCTCGCTCCTCGTGCTGCTGTCGCGCTTCACATGGTGGGCGGGGAGGAGCCAGGAGGCCCTCCTGATGGCGC
>DASTNM010000181.1:0-2821 GCA_035762745.1 Candidatus Polarisedimenticolia bacterium | reverse complement strand
CGGCGCGCCGGCTGGCGCTCTCGAAGCGCTACGACGCGGTGGTGTGTGTCGGCTGCGTCATCCGCGGCGAGACCTCCCACTACGACCAGGTCTGCGCGGAAGCGGCGCGTGGCATCGCCGCCGCCGCTCTCGAGGCCGGCTTGCCGGTGACCTTCGGCGTCCTGACGACGGAGAACCTGCACCAGGCGATCGAGCGGGCCGGGGCGAAGGGTGGGAACAAGGGCTGGGACGCCGCCCTGGCCGCCATCGAGATGGTCTCGTTGTTCCGTCGCCTGGAGTAGCGATCGGGAGTCGAGATGGGTTCAAGGCACAGGGGGCGCGAGTACGCTCTGCAGATGCTCTACGAGTGCGAGGCCTCCGGCAGCCCGGTGGAGGAGGTCGTGGCTCATTTCTGGGGTGAGCGGGAGGTCCCTCCGGACGTGCGTGCCTTCGCCGAGAGGCTGGCACGCGGCACCTCCGGGTCGCTCCCCGAGATCGACGCCCTCCTGGTCGGCAGCCTCGATCACTGGCGTCTGGAGCGCCTGGCGATCGTCGATCGGAACATCCTGAGGCTGGCGCTCTTCGAGTTCCTGCACACCCCCGAGACCCCCCGGATCGTGGTCATCGACGAGGCGATCGAGGTGGCCAAGCGTTTCGGCGGGGAGGAATCGGGACAGTTCGTGAACGGAATTCTGGACGCCCTGCGCAAAAGGATCGAGGGAGTCGACCCCGCCATTACGGTTTCGTAATTTTCCCCTGCGCTGGCGGTATTCTCCAATAGGACTAGATTTTACCCCGTTACCTCGAGCGGGGGACCCTTGGCCGTCGTCGGCAGCTTGGAAGATCTCTCCTTTCCGGACATCCTCCAGGTCGTGCATGTGAGCCGCCAGTCGGGCACCTTGATCCTGAGCGGCCCGAAGGGGGAGCGGCGCGTCCGCTTCCGGGATGGGTTGGTCTGCGGCGCCACCCTCGGTCCGGGCGGTCCCGAGCTCGAGGAGCTGCTGCTGCAGCGGGGGCATGTCGACGCGAAGGCGCTCCAGGCGGCGCGCGCCAGGCAGGCCACGAGCGGCGAGACGCTGAGCGGGGCCCTCGTCGCCCTGGGCTCCGTGGCCCAGGAGACGATCGAGGTCCTGGTGCGTGACGAGCTGCGCTCGATCCTGCGGGCCCTCGTCCTGCTCCAGGAGGGGGAGTTTCGCTTCGAGCTCGACGAGGCGGGAGAGGCCCCGTCGCCCGAGCTCGCCATCCCGGGCGGGCTCGGCCCCGACACGATCCTGCAAGGCGTGGCCGGCCCCGGCGGCGCCGCGTCCCGCCCGGGGCGCGACCGCCGCGCGCGTGTGCCGGTCGCGGCGCGCCAGGTCCTGCTGGTCATCGATCGTTCGGTGGTCCGCTACGCGCTGCGCGACGAGCTGCTCAAGCGGCACTTCCAGGTCGAGGCCTGCTCCACCCCGGCCGCCGGTGTCGACCTGGCGCGCTCGCTGGTCCGGCGCGGGGAGCCGTTTGCGCTGGTGTGCGATCTCTTCCTGCCCGACGCCACCGGCCGCGGGTGGCAGGGGGGTCTCGATCTCCTGGCCAAGATTCGCCGCCTCGCCCCCGGGCTCCTGGCGATCATGGTGGGGGAGGTGCGGGATCCGGGAGCGGCGCAGGCGGCGCGGGCGGCGGGCGCCGCCGGCTACGTGCCGCTGCCCGACCTCGGCGCGGGCGCTCTGGAGGAGGTGGGGCCGCGCCTGTCACGGTTCTGCGGGGAGGTGCGCGCGGCGCTCTACCATCCCAGGCGGCTGGAGGGAGGGCTGTCCCCGACGGTCGACGAGCCGCTGCGGGTCGTCGACCAATTGTCGTTGCTGCGGGGACTGATCGGTGAGATGCACGCCGAGGAGCAGACCGAGATCCCGCTCCTCGTCCTGCGTCTGGCCGCCGAATACTTCGAGCGCGGCATCCTGTTCGCGGTTCGCGGAGGGGAGGCGTGCGGCAGCGGCGCCTTCGGGGGTGACGGCGATGGAGGCGCGGGCGTCGGCCTCGACGGCCGAGTGCGCGGCGTCGCGTTGCCGATCCTGCGCGGCTCGCTCCTGGCGCGGACGATCCAGGAGCGCGCCACCTACGTCGGGCCGATCGCCCGCTCGAAGGTCAACGCCGCCCTGCTGGAGCGACTCGGCCACCCGGCGCCGGCCGAGGCCGCCTTCCTGCCGCTCGTCGGAGGCCGCCAGGTGTTCGGGGTCCTGTACGGTGACAACGCCTTGAGCGGCACCCCGCTCGGGGACCTCAAGGGTCTCGAGATCTTCCTCAGCCAGGCCGGCATCGCGCTCGAGAACGCCACGCTCAAGGGTCGGATTCAGTCGCTCGCGTCGGGACCCCCGCGGGGCTAGGAACGAGATGGTCGACACCGGCGAGCGCTACGAGCGGGAGAGGCTGGAGCGCGAGTTCCTGCCGGAGGCGGAGGAGAGACTCGATGCCCTCGCCGCCGAGCTTCAGGCGCTGCGTGCCGGTCGGGTCGGCGGGCGCATCGATCCGCAGACGGTCAACACTCTCTTCCGCCACGTGCACTCGCTCAAGGGACTGGCCGGGATCTTCGATCTCCAGATGGTCGTCAACCTGGCTCACGACCTGGAGGATCTGCTGGATCGTCTGCGCACCGGCCGCGCCGAGGTGACGGACGGCGCCCTGACTCTGCTCGAGGAGGCGGCCTCCGCCCTGTCGCGGATGGTGCTGGAGCTGTCGTCGCGTGCGGCCCCACGCCGGGCCGACTCCGACCGTCTGGATTCAGTCGCCCTGGGGGAGCGGCTCCGGGGAGAGACCGCGGGGGCGCTGCAGGGGAGCGCCGGAACCGGGGAAGGCCCACCGGGCGGCC
>DASTNM010000180.1:0-11131 GCA_035762745.1 Candidatus Polarisedimenticolia bacterium | reverse complement strand
GTTCGCGGTGCTCGGCGCCGCGGGACCATAGACGGTGCCGGTGGCGTCGACCGTGATGTCGCTGCCGTTCAGGACCTGGCCGATCACCCGCCAGTTCTTGTGGACGTAGGTCCCCTCGACGCCGACCTGGTCCTGGTTCAGCTTGAAGGCGTTGCCGGCGACCAGCGCGCGTGACAGGGCGTTCGGGGTCGTGATCCCCGTCGGCCGATCGAGCCCTCCGAAGCCGACGCGGGTCAGGGTGTGGAACTGCCCGGCGCGGAAGGTGGCGAAGGAATCGGGCTTGCCGCGAATGCCGCCGATCGACACGACCGCCTCGACGATCTCCTCGTTGCCCGGGCGTTCCAGCTCGACGAATCCGGAGAAGTTCTTGGAGACCGGGCCGGCGAAGAAGAGGGTGGCGTCGCTCAGATTGAAGCTGGAGGTGACGCTGTTCGTCGCTTCGTTGGACTCGTACTCGTAGCGCATCCGGACCCGCATCGCGACGTAGTTCCCGAGCGACTTCCAGTCGGCCTCCTTGTTGAACTCCTCGGGGAGGCGGTACTGCGCCCGGCGGAACTTGTGGCCGTACTGGTTGAGCCGCGGCGGGGCCGGGTAGTGGCAAGTCGAGCAGGCCACGCCGTACTTTCGCGACCAGGCCGGGATCGCCGACGCGGGCGATGGGAAGAGAGCCATCACCGCCGCCGCGAGGACGAAAAGCAGTGAAGTGCGGGCCACTCTGGAACCTGCCGTCCTTTGCAACATGGGCACCCTCCTCTGGATGGTGGAACCGAAAGGTGGTTTCTCCGTGCTGCCAGGGAACCGTTCCGAGCAGGGTGATGATACTAGAAGACGGGTCGGCTGGTACCCGCCCCACTCGCGTCGAAACGGATCAGCAAGCCGCGTACCACGGTCCGGTGTCGATGGCGGCGCGGTCGCAGTGGCGACGATCGGGCCCGACAGTGGCACGTCGCTTGCTCATCATCTCAGCGGCATTGTGGTCTAGCAGGGAGATGGCTCCGGGATTCGGCTGGATGGCGAAGCGAAGCGCCGATGAACGGAGCATGCCGGCCGGGGCTCCCGGTTTTGGAAGACTTGGCAAAGTGCTGAGTCTCCGGTAGTTCCGAAAGGCTTGGACCGGGGGTCCCGGCTCTCCCGACATCCCTTCGCGCCGGGCGGGAACCCCTCGAGCCGCCCGGCCGGAGGTAACCGGCCCCTCCGCGGGACGCAATTATCGCGCGGAGGGGCCTTCGTTTTGCGCCGGCGCGAAAAGTCCGACGCGCCGCATGCGGGCGACGAAGGGGTAGATCAGGGCGCCGCTGAGGATCGCCGGCCCGCCGTAATAGATGTACTCGCGGCCGCTGCCGAACATCGCCATCACGATCAGCGCCATCGGTGGCAGGATCACGAACCAGATCCCCCTCCGTCCCGCCGGGATGATGAAACGGTACTCACCTTCCTTCGATCCGGCGTCGAGGTCCGGCCTGCAGCGCAGCCTCCAGAGAGCCAGGTAGATCACGACATAGAGCCCGGAGAAGCACCACATCTCGAGGACCACCAGGTTTTCGATCGTGAAGAAGGTCAGCGAGGCGTAGATGCAGGCGCCCACGAGGAGGGCGACCCACGGAGTGCCGTGCTTCGAGTGGGTGCGGGCCAGCGTCCTCGGCAGGAAGCCGTCCTGGGCCATGGTGAACGGGATGCGCGAGTAGGCCAGGGTATAGCCGTTGAAGAGCGCCAGCATGCTGATGATCCCGGCCGCCGCGATCCAGGTCTCGAGCCCCGCGCCGCCGAGGCTCCGCCCCATGTCGGTGAACGATCCGGCGGAGAAGGCGGTCCAGTCGGGAGCGGTGGCGAGGCCGGCGAGGACCGGCAGCAGGTAGGTCGGGACGGTCACGATGATCGCGATCACGACCGCGCGCAGATAGTTGCGCCGCGGGTTCTCCAGCTCCTCCGCCGCCGTCGACAGCGACTCGTAGCCGGAGTACGACCACATGCCGATCAGCGTGCCGACCCCGAGCGCCTCGAGCCAGCCCTTGTCCGGCGGCTTGAAAGGGATGATCGGATTGTGCGTCCAGTGCAGGAGGCCGAGGCCGCACAGGAGCGCGAACGGACTGATGATGAAGAGGGCGAAGACGAGCGACGACCAGCCGACGATCTGGATGCCGCGCAGGTTGGCCCAGGTGCAGCCGACGATCACCAGCAGGGCGACGAGGTGGCGCGCCGGCTGGGTCCAGGCGGCCGGCAGCCAGGCGTTCACGAACGGCATGCTGTATTCGGCCACGAGCGAGGCGTAGAGAGCGCCGTCGAACAGCCCGCCCATCCAGGCCCACCAGCCGGCCTGGAAGCCCCAGAAGTCACCGAAGACGTGGCGGATCCAGCGGTAGTAGCCCCCCTCGACCGGGAAGCGGCTGCCCATCTCGCCGGCCGCGAGGCCCAAAGGCAATCCGTAGAAGATCGGCAGCAGCAGGATCAACAAGAGGGACAGGCCGGGGCCGGAGGCCGGGACGATCTCCTCGATGCCGAACGGACCGCTGGCGGACAGGCAGTAGACCAGGGCGATGAGAGGCAGGAGCCGGAGCCCCCGCCGGGGCGTGGGCATCGGGTGCGGGACGCCTCAGGCCGCCGACTCGGCGCAGGCCTTGTCGGCGGCGGCCAGGATCCGCTGCAACTCGCGATCGACCTCGGGCGGGAGAGGATCGGGATCGGGAAGGGCGAGCAGCCTCTCCACCTCGGCGCGCGCCGTCCCGATCTCGTCGTGCCCCTCCTCGAAATACTTGTCGTACGTGCTGCGATAGCTGAAGCGCGGAAAGAAGACGTCTCCCTGCTTCAGGCCGTTCAGGGTCTCCTTGAAGCCGAGGAAGTGCTGCCCCGGACCCGCCTTCTCGATCAGGTGCGCCATCAGCGTCCGATCGTTGATCGTCACCCCCTCCCGGATGCGCTTCACCATCCGGGCGATCTCCGACTCGATGATCATCTGCGTCAGCGACAGGGTGTTGTTGTCGTCGAGAACCCCGATGCCGACCAGGAGGTCGGCGCCCGACAGCGCCGCGGCCAGCCCGGTCTGCATCGACTCGTAGGCCGCCTGGATGCCGGGGAGCTTGGCGTCCGAGTTCAGCCCGACGCCGAGCGCCGGGACGTTGTAGAACTTCGCCATCTGCCCCAGGACCAGGTTGAAGAGAGGGATCTCCGGGCCGCCGCAGACCGCCATCCCCGACCTCATGTCGAGGACCTCGGGGCCGAGCGGATAGATCAGCGGGCAGCCGGGCGCCGCCGTCTGGAACAGCACCAGGCCCGAGAGGAACTCGACCAGGCTCATCAGGCAGGTGCCCGGGACGGTGATCGGCGCCGTGGCGCCGGTGAGCGGCATCGGCCAGATGACGATCGGTATGCCGGCGCGCGCCAGATCGATGCACAGCTCGGCCATCTTCGGCTCGTGCTGCAGCGGCGAGACGGTGCACGAGACGACCGAGTAGATCGGGCGCCGGCGCAGCTCGTCGCGGCCGCCCGCCAGGATCTCCAGCATCTCGAGCGCGAACGGCACATGCTCCGGAAGCTGGATCTCGTGCTGCACGTGCTTCGAGGTCATGGCGTAGGTGTGGTACATCTCGTGCAGCACGCGGCTCGGGCCCGGCACGTCGAACGGCACCACCATCGGCCAGATGTAGTCGACGACGTCGAGCTGGTGACCGACCCTGGTCGAGTCACGCAGGTCCTTGACCAGCCCCTGGCGGCGCTCGCCCGTGCGGTGATCCTGCGTGAAGGTCCCCTGCCCGTTGGTGGTGATGCGCAGGCGCGTGCCGTCGAGGACCATGTCGTGCTTCGGGTTGCGCCCCCCGAGCGTGATGACGCGCGGCGTCGTCTTCAGGCAGCGCTCGACCAGGTCGGGCTTGATCCAGGCGATCCCGGAGTCGTAGTCGACCTTCTGGCCGTGCTCCGCCAGGAGATCGAGCGCCCGGCGGCTCTCGTACTTGATACCGACCCTGGCGAGGATGTCGAGGGCCCGCGCGTGGAGCGTCTGGACTTCCTCGTCGCTCAGGATGCGGACCTCGGGGACCACGGCATTCTCCTTTCGCGCGGCCGCCACGCGTCATGGACGGTCGCGCCGTCGGCGGGCGGTCGTCCGGAGGCCGCGTGCCGGTCCGACCATCCTAACCGATCCGCGGCTGCCGGCGGATCATGTTGAGGAAGCATAACGATTATCCGCGCCCCGGGCACCCGGCGCAAGGCTTTTCGGCTTCCCGTCGATCGGCCGCAATGCCGTTACGGCTTTGGAGTCGCGGCGATCGGCCGCATCCTGAGGCCGTAACAGCATGAGCCTGAAATCAGCGGGAGACCGGCGGGCGCCCCTTGTGCTAGATTGATGGAATAGCATCAAGGTTCTGTGGCCGTGAGACGATGCGCGGCTCCGCATCCCGGAACGCGCCGGAAGGGGAGGTGACCATGGCTTCGACCGCTCGCTATGACGCCATCATCGTGGGAGGCGGCCACAACGGACTCATCGCCGCCGGGTACCTGGCGAAGGAACGGCTGAAGGTGCTGGTGCTCGAACGCCGCCACATCGTGGGCGGCGCCTGCGTCACCGAAGAATTGATACCGGGTTATCGTGTGACCCGAACCTCCTACGTCGCCAGCCTGCTGCTGCCCGAGATCATCCGCGACTTCCGCCTGAAGGACTACGGCTTCGAGGTGCTGCTGCCCGAGCCGCACTCGTTCTACCCGCAGCCGTCCGGCAAGTTCATGCTCTGGTACGCCGACGAGGAGAAGACGAACCGCGAGGTCGCCAAGTTCTCCGCCCGCGACGGGGCGGCCCTCACGCGTTTCCAGGCCGACCTCGCCGACCTGCAGCCGTTCGTCGACGAGATCATGCGCACGACGCCGCCGATGTTCCCGCCGCGCGGCCTCAGGGAGCTCTTCGAGTTCGGCCGGTTCGGCCGCAGGATGCTCAAGCTCGGCGAGAAGCGGCTCAAGCACTTCTTCGAGCTGATGACCTCGTCGTGCTACGACTACCTCTCGAAGCGCTTCGAGTCGGACGAGGTGATGGCGGCCGTCGCGCTCAACGGGTTGATCGGCACCTGCGTCGGCCCGATGACCCCCGGGTCGGCGGCCGTCATGCTGCACCACTCGATCGGCGGGACCATCGAGGGGCAGCCCGGCGCCTGGGGCTACGTGCGCGGCGGCATGGGCGGCCTGGCCAACGCCTTCCTGAAGTCGGTCCAGGATCTCGGCGTCGAAGTGAAGACCAACGCGGAGGTCGGCCGCTTCCTCATCGAGGGGGGCATCTGCAGGGGCGTGGCCCTGAGCAACGGCGACGAATACCGTGCCCGGCTGGTCGCCAGCAATCTCGACCCGCGCCGCACCTTCCTCGGTCTGGTCGACAAGGGCGTCCTCGAGGACGACTTCGTGCAGTCGATCAAGGACTTCCGCACGCAGGGATCCTCGATCAAGGTCAACTGCGCCCTCTCCGAGCTGCCGAACTGGACGGCGATCCCGGGGCAGGACCCGCGCGCCCCGCACCAGCAGGCGATGTTCGAGCTGGCGCCGTCGATCGAGTACCTCGAGCGCGCCTACGACGACCTCAAGTACGGCCGCCCCAGCAAGCGCCCGATGATCGACGGCAACGTCGCCTCGACGATGGACGACACTCTCTGCCCCAAGGGCCGCCACGTCATGTCGCTCTTCGTCCAGTACGGCCCCTACAAGCTGAAGGAGGGGACCTGGCCGGAGATCCGCGAGAAGGTGGGCGACGACGTCATCGAGACGCTGGCGGAGTACGCCCCCAACATCAAGAAGGCGATCATCGGCCGCGAGGTGCTGACCCCCTGGGACCTCGAGAAGGAGTTCGGCCTGACGGAGGGGAACATCTTCCACGGCGAGATGACGCCGGACCAGCTCTTCTTCATGCGCCCCGCCTGGCGCTGGGCGCAGTACCGCACGCCGATCCGCGGCCTCTACCTTTGCGGATCCGGCGCGCACCCCGGAGGCGGCGTCCTGGGCGCTCCGGGCCGCAACGCCGCGCGCGAGATCCTGCGCGACGTGCGGCGCTGACCGCGGCCCGCTCCTTCAGGCCCGGCCGAGATCGCGCAGGATGCGGTGTCCGGCGTTCCAGCCGACGGCGCCCCAGACCCCGCCGCCCGGATGGGCGCCCGAGCCGCATAAATAGAGGTTGCGGATCGGCGTACCGTAGTCCGCGAAGCCGGCGACGGGTCGGAAGTTGAAGAGGCGATCCGGGGTCATGGCCCCGTGGTAGATGTTGCCTCCGGTCAGGCCGAACACCGTCTCGAAATCCTCCGGCGTGTAGACATGGCGGGCGATGACGGCGCCCGGGAGGTTGGGCGCGTAGCGGGCGATCTCGGCGACGACGCGGTCGGCGACCGTCTCCTTCAGCGACTCCCAGCTGCCCGCTCTCAGGTGGCGCGCGCCGTACTGCACGAAGCAGGTCATGATCTGCCTGCCCGGAGGGGCACAGGTCGGATCGTTGACCGAATGAATGCACGCCTCGACGGTGGGGCGGCGCGAGAAGTCGCCGCGCTTGCAGTCGTCCCAGGCCTGCTCGATGAAATCGACGGTCGGGCAGAAGTTCAGGAGACCGCGGTGCTGCGGTCCGGGTGACTTGCCCGGCATGGCGGTGAAGTCCGGCAGCTCCGACAGCGCCAGGTGGACCTTGAGCGAAGCCCCCAGGTCGTTGAGGCCGCGCAGCGATCGCACGAACGGCTCGGGGAGCGATCCGGCGGGCAGGAGCTCGAGGAAGGTGCGACGCGGCGTGGCATTGCTGATCACGACGTCGGCCGGCACCACCTCGCCGTTCTCGAGTCGCACTCCCTCCGCTCGCCCGCCGTGGCCCAGCTCGATCCCCTTCACGACGGCGCGCGTGCGGATGACGACTCCGCGCTCCTGCGCGGCGGCGGCCAGCGCGCGGGTGATCGCCCCCATGCCGCCGACCACCACGCCCCAGACTCCGGCGGATCCCTCGACGCCGCCCAGTACGTCGTGCAGCAGCAGGAAGGCCGTGCCCGGCTGGTGCACCCCCCCGTAGGCGCCGATGACCGCCTGCGAGCAGAGAAACGCCTTGAACTCCTCCGACTCGAACCAGTCGTCGACGACGTCGGCGATGCCGCGCGTGGCCAGCCCCACGAAGGATTGAAGGTCGTAGCTGCTCAGCCGGCGCGCCGCCACGCCGAGCCGCAGAAGCTCCCAGAGGTCCCGCGGCCCCCGACCGTCGACGCGCGGCGGCGGCTTGAGAAGCGTCGGCTTGAGGAAGGCGCCGACCCTCTCGAGCATGGCGTGGAAGGTCACGTAGGTCCTGGCGTCGTCCTTCGAGAACTTGCCGATCTCCGCCAGGTCGCGCTCGTCGCCGTAGAGTGTCAGCGTGCGGCCGTCGGGATACGGAACGAAGAAGGCGGGGCTCTGCTTCACGACCCTGTAGCCGTGCCGCGCCAGGTCGAAGCGCTCGACGACCTGCGGCAGCAGCAGCGTGCTGACGTACGAGGTCGAGGAGACCTGGTAGCCCGGGAACAGCTCCTCCGAAACGCAGGCGCCGCCGACGAGACCGCGCGCCTCCAGGACGGTGACGCGGTGCCCCGCCTCGGCCAACAGGTTGGAGGTGACCAGGCCGTTGTGCCCGGCCCCGATGACGACGATCCGGCGTGCCGCAGCCATGCGCGCTCCTCCTCAGGGGCCCGATCCGGTCGTCGACCGATCCGGTGTCGATTCGATCTCCCGCATACGCGCCCGGCAGCCTGCCGGGTCGTGGCGCATCAGCCAGTCCTTGCGCCCTCAGCCGACCGCCATGAAGTGTCGCAGACCTTCGCCGGGGGACTCGCCCGCGTAGCCGAGGAGATGCAGTCCGCGCGCGCCGCACCACGATGCCGCGCTCGCGAGACCGGCCCGCGCCGCGTCTCGATCGAGATCGAGAGCCGCGGCGATCGCCGTCTCCGGCACGGAGCGGTCGATCCCGAGGATGAGCCGCGTGCCGTCGAGATAGAACTCCCGGAGGACGCGCGCCCAGATCTCCCGGCTCCGGTACGCCCGCTCAAGATCGTCGCACTCGCGCGGTGACAGGTGATCGAGCATCACGGCCTCCCGGGGAACGCCGCCATCTTAGGAACTCCGCGGGATCGAAAGCAAGCCGGTGTGCCGCGCGTCGCGGCACGGCGCGTTCCGGCGTCCGTCGGCCGCATCGGCGTTCCGAGGGGTGGCAACCGAGGCCGTAACGGCATCCACCGGAGGGACCTATTGTCATTACGACATTCAAACGCCCAAATATATGGCACGACAGGATTGACCGCAAACGCCCGTCGTGCTTAGATCACAGCATCATCGACAACGCTCCCATCCCTTCGAGGAGGCTCTTCATGAAGTTGCGACCCAAGGTGGCGATGCTGACCGAGAAGGAGGTCACGCTCATCCACGAGGCCTCCCTCGAGATCCTCGAGCGGACGGGTGCGCTTTACGACAACAAGGCCGCCCTCGACATCCTCGAGGCGCACGGCGAGAAGGTCGACCGGAGCACCGGCGTCGCCTGGATCCGGCCGCAGACGATCGAGAAGTGCATCAAGAGCGCGCCGCGCAAGTTCGTCCTGGCGTCGCGCGACGGCAGGAACGACGCCGTCATCGACGGCGAGCAGATGCACCACATGACCGACGGCCAGGCATCGTTCACCATCGACGAGAAGACCGGGGAGCGCCGCACCTCCACCCTGCACGACCTCATGCTGAGCACGCTCCTGGCCGACGCCCTCGATCCGATCAAGGTGGTCTGGTCGACGGTCTTCCCCACCGACGCCTCCACCGACTACCGGGCGCTCTTCGAGACCGCCGTCTCCTTCATGTGGTCGTCCAAGCACTTCCAGATGGTGGGCGGCGTGCAGGACCCGGACGACGTGCCGTACCTGCTGGCGATGGTCGACGCGGTGTCCGGCGACCGGCGCAAGCAGCGTGACCGTCCGATCTTCTCCATGGTCACCTGTCCGGTGTCGCCGCTGAAGCACGACGACGCCATGACCGAGGCCTGCATCAAGCTGGCCCGCGAATGGGTGCCGATCGTCTTCTGGCCGATGCCGCTGCAGGGCGCCACGGCCCCCTGCACCGTGGCCGGCACGCTGCTGCAGACCAACGTCGAGTTCCTGTCGGGCCTGGCGCTCTATCAGCTGGTCCAGCCGGGGCTGCCGATGATCTATCCCGCCGGTCCCGAAACCCTCGACATGAAGACCAGCCTGGCCTCCACCGCCTCGCCCGAGGGGATGCTGCTCAACATCCCCTTCGCGCAGATGACCGAGTTCTACGGCGTGCCGTACATGGGGGGCGGCATCTGCTCCGACGCCAAGATCCCCGGCATCCAGGCCGGCTACGAGAACATGGGAACCGGCATGACGGCGGCGCTCGCGGGCTGTGACCTGCTCGTCGGCATCGGCATCCTGGAGGACGGCAACACGCTGTCCTTCCCGCAGATGCTCATCGACGAGGAGATCTGCAACATCCTGACCTACGTGCGCGACGGCATGGAGGTGACGCGCGAATCGCTGATGGTCGACTCGATTCACCACGTCGGCCACTCGCCCAACCACCATCTGGGCGAGCCACAGACCATGGACTACATCCGCTCGAAGAAGGCGTACTGGCCGCGCATCAGCTTCCGCGGCACCTACGGCGACTGGAAACGCCGCGGCAAGGACGAGGTGCAGCTGGCGCGCGAGCGGATGAAGGAGCTTCTGGACAAGCACGAGCCGCCGTCGGTGCCGGCCGAGGTTCAGCGAGAGCTGCGGCGTCTCCTGGTCGAGCGCACCGGCTTCTCCGGGAACGACCCACGCATCGAAGCGGTGTTCCGCAATCCCTGGAAGGGGTGAGGTGCTCTATGGATTTCGAGCTGACGCACGACCTGAAAGCCCTGCAGGCGAAAGCACGCCGCTTCACCGAGGAGGAGCTGATCCCGCGCGAGATGGAGGTCGAGGAGCGCGAGACGCTCTCCGAGGAAACCAGCCGGAAGATCCGCAGGCGCGCCATCGCCGAGGGGCTCTGGCCGATGAACGTGCCGAAGGCGATGGGCGGGCTCGGATCGACCGTGCTCGAGCAGGTGCTGGCCCAGGAGCAGGCCGGGCGCGCCACCAACGACCTCTGGGGGTACGTCGGCGGGCCGTACAACGCGCTGCTGCACGGCAACGAATCGCAGCGCAGGAAGTACCTCGAGCCGGCGCTGCGCGGCGAGATCGGCTCGGCCGCCGCCTATGCGATCACCGAGCCGTCGGCCGGCTCCGACACCTCGAACCTCAGGACCACCGCCGTCAAGAAGGGGGCCCGCTGGGTGATCAACGGCGAGAAGTGGTTCGTCACCAGCGGTGAGAAAGCCCCGGTGATCATCGTGCACACCGTCACCGGGCCGGACGAGCACACCCTGTTCCTCGTCGACCAGGGGACCCCGGGGATGCGGATCAAGAGAATCCCGAAGTTCATGACCCGCACCGAGGACCGGCACCCGGAGATGGTCTTCGAGAGCTGCGAAGTCCCCGAGAGCCAGATGCTGGGCCGGCGCGGCGAGGCGAACGAGGTGACCAAGGGCTGGTTCCGCGAGGAGCGGCTGCACATCGCCGCCCGCTGCCTCGGGGCGGCGCAGCGCCTGCTCGAGGAGGCGAAGCGCTGGACCGCCGAGCGTGAGGCGTTCGGGAAGAAGCTGTACGAGCACCAGGCGATCGGCTGGATGCTGGCCGACTCCGCCACCGAGCTGTACGCCGCGCGACTGATGACCTACAAGACCGCCTGGGAGGAGGACACCGGGCGCCGCGACGTCAAGGAGCTGCACGCCAAGACCTCGATGTGCAAGCTGTACGCCTCGGAGATGGCCAACCGCGTCGCCGACCGGGCGGTGCAGATCTTCGGCGGGCGCGGCGTCTGTCGCGACTATGCCGCCGAGCGCCTGTTCCGCCACCTGCGCATCGACCGCATCTGGGAGGGAACGTCCGAGATCCAGCGCGCCATCATCCTCAACGGCGTCATGAAGCGCGACCTCGACCGGCTGGTGAGCTGACGCAATGCGCGGGCCCGGAAGCGGGCGGCGTCCGGATGGCGGGGGCGCGACCCCGTCGACGGCGCCGGCGGAGCATCGGCTCCATCGCCTGTTCGACCCGCGCGGTGTGGCGATCGTCGGCGCCTCGCAGGACCCGGC
>DASTNM010000179.1:0-2803 GCA_035762745.1 Candidatus Polarisedimenticolia bacterium | reverse complement strand
ACATCTTCATCGTCCTGCAGGGGGACCGCGACGATATGGCCCAGGTCTGCAACTCCGTCGAGCAGGTGGGCGAGCATCACCACGCCTGGGGCATGGACGAGGAGAACCGCCCGATCTTCCTCTGCCGGGGCCTCAAGATCCCGCTCTCCGAGCTCTGGCCCCGCCTCAAGCACTGGAACTGAGATAGGCTGGGCAAGGAGGTCGAGCCCTTGTCGAAGCTTTTCACGTTCACCGGAGCGACCGTCGGCAGCGCCATCGGCTGGTGGGTCGGCGACTTCATCGGGTTGATGACCGCTTTTGTCTTGAGCATGGTCGGGACGGCGGCCGGCTTCTACTTCGGCGGCCGCCTGGCGCGGAGGTACTTCGAGTGAGGTTGCCCGCGGCGCGCCCGGGGTCCCCGTCCGGGTATACTGTCGTTCATGCATGAGGCTCGGCGGAAGGGAGAGGGGCCGGGGATCAGGTTGCGCGGCGCGGCGCCGGCGGATCGCCCGCAGGTGTTCCGCGAGATCTACGACGACCTCCTCCGGGAGCTGGTGAGCGAGCGCGGACGCGGCGACCCCATCGCGCTGCAGATGGGCACCAATCTGAAATTCGCGAGCTTCGTCCGCCGCGCCGTCGGCAGCGGGAAGAGGGTGCTCGAGATCGGCTGCGGCTTCGGCGCGACCGCGTTTCAGGTGGGGGCCGGACGCAACGAGGTCTTCGGCGTCGACACGGCGCCGATCGCGGTCGAGGTCGCGACCGAGCTGGCCGCCGGCCGTCCCAACTTCCGCTTCGCGGTGATGGACGCCGCCCACCTGGAGTTTCCCGACGGGCACTTCGACGCCGCCTACAGCATCGACATGCTCGAGCACCTGCATCCCGACGACGTCCTCGTCCACCTGCGCGAGGTCCACCGCGTCCTGAAGGAGGACGGGTTCTACTTCGTCAAGACTCCGAGCATCCTCAGCGGGCCGCACGGAGGCTCCGATCCGGACGACCCCGGCTGCCCGCACCTCCAGGAGTACACCTACGGGACCCTCCTGCCGATTCTCAGGCAGGCCGGCTACGAGGGTTTCTACGCTCCCTCCTTCAGCATGCGGGTCTCCTCCCGGCTGCCGGGTCGCCCGCGCTTTCCGGCGAGCATCAACCGCCTCCCGGAGGCGATCGCCCGCCTGGCCCCGCGACGCAGCGCGACCCAGACCTTCCTGTCGCGCTTCCTGGGGGTCAAGCAGGTGATGATCGTCGCCGAGAAGCGGAAGGGGCGCCGCCGGCCTCCGGCGGCCTGAGCGCCGTCCCGACATGACCGACCTTCCCGTTGCATGCACACTGTCGGACGCGGATTGGCGGGAGCGTCGCAGCCGGGTGCTGGAGAAGGTCCTGGGGCGCGTACAGGAGAGGCGTCCGCTCGAGGACGGCTACGCGCTGCGCTTCGCGACGGACGACGTCGTCCTGGCGGAGCTGCTGCAGCTCATTCAACTCGAGCGCCAGTGCTGCGCCTTTCTCAGGTTCCGCCTCACGGTCGAGCCGGGCGGCGGCCCCGTGTGGCTCGAGTTGACGGGGCCGCCCGGCACGAAATCGTTTCTCGAAACACTGCCGGGGTTGGCCCCCGAGACCAGGAGCCCGGACGCCTGATCACCGCATCGGCCCGGCCGCAGACGACCGACCCGCAAGCTGGCGAGGCGCATGGCGCTCACCGCGACGATCTACAACCTGGACACCGAGCTGGCCGACGTCGATCGCGGCGTCTACGAGACGCTTGCCGTGCGCCTGGCGCGCCAGCCGTCCGAGACGCTCGAATACATGCTCACCCGTTTTCTCGCCTACTGCCTGGAGTACACGGAGGGAATCGAGCTGACCGAGGGGGTCGCGGCGGGTGACGATCCGGCGGTGTTGGTGCGGGATCTGACGGGTCGCGTCACCGCCTGGATCGAGGTGGGCCTGCCGGACGCGCAACGGCTCCACCGCGGCAGCAAACTCGCCGGCCGGGCGGCCGTCTACACGCATCGGAACGTCACCCAGGTGCTGGCGGAGCTGAACGGGAGGAAGATCCACCGCGCGGCGGAGATCCCGGTCTACGAGTTCGGCCGCGGCTTCGTCGAGGCGGTCGCCGCCGTCGTGCCGAGGCGGGCCGCGGTGGCGGTCTCCATCACGGAACGCCAGCTGTACCTGGGTGTCGACGGGAAGAGCTTCAGCACCACGGTGGTGGAGCACAGGATCTCTTGACGGCCATCAGCCCGACGGCGGTCGGTTGGTTCTGGATCGGCGCGGGAGCGGCGAAGGGCCTCGGCATCGCCGCCTATCTCTGGGTGCTGGGCAGGGCCGGCGGCTTCGAGACGCCCGCCCCGGGGTGGTTCGGCGGTGTCGCGAGTCTCCTGTCGCGCCATCTCATCCCGTTCGCGGTCGGGTGGGCGGCGCTCGGCGCCTTCATGGTGGTCTCGGGCGTCTTCCTTCGTCGTCGGCGTCCCTGGGCGCGGATGGGGCTGGAGGTCGTCTGCTGGTTCGGCCTGTTCGAGGCCCCGACCGTCGCTCTGCTCCTCTACGGCGTCTCCACGACGGTGCGGCATGCGCACCTGGCTTCGGCCGACCGTCTCGCGCCACTGCTTTGTCTGGGGATCTGGATCTGCGTCGCCTGGCTGTCGATCTATCTGATCTCTCTTGCCCTGCTCAGGAGCCGAACGGTCCGTGGCTGGTTCCCGCTTGCGGGAACCGTTCGAGGAGGCCAGGGCCGCCCTCCGGCTTGAAAAAATCGCTCCGGGTACCTAAGTTCACCCCGATCGGCCGGATGCGCGACCCCCCTGGGGGGCGGTGCCGGTGAGACGGAGGC
>DASTNM010000178.1:0-4866 GCA_035762745.1 Candidatus Polarisedimenticolia bacterium | reverse complement strand
GGTCGTCGACTTCCACAAGCGCCCCCTGCCGGTCGGGCCGCCGGTCGAGCACAAGCTGGCGCGCGAGGCCGTGGTCGACGAGATGCGACAGGCCGGCTGGTCCCTGGCGGATGAAAAGACCTTCCTGCCGTACCAGTACTTCCTGATCTTCGCGCCGGCGCCGCACTGAGGACGAGGGGAAGAGAGGATGCTGTCGACGGCCGATTTCAAGCGCGGGCTGGCGATCCTGGTGGAGGGGCAGCCTTACGTGATCATGGACTATTCGGTCCAGACTCCCTCGGCCCGCGGCTCGGCGACGCTCGTCCGGATCAAGGGGCGACAGGTGATCACCGGACAGGTGCTGGACATGACCTTCAAGGCCGGGGAGAAGTTCCAGGAGCCCGACCTGGAGCGCCGCGCCATCAACTTCATGTATGCCGACGGCGACGACTTCCACTTCATGGACGAAAAATCCTACGAGCAGTTCCACCTCGATCGAGAAACGCTCGACGAGGCCGCCCGCTGGCTGCGCGAGGGGATCACCCTGCGCTCGATCGTTTTCGAGGGGCGGGTCGTGGGGGTCGAGCTGCCGCAGTTCGTCGAGATGGAGGTGGTCGAGACCGGCCCCGGCGGCCGTTCCGACATGGCGAGCGGCAAGGTGACCAAGAGCGCCACGCTCTCGAACGGCACGCAGATCCGCGTGCCGGTCTACCTCGAGGCGGGCGAGACCGTGATCGTGGACACGACGACCGGCGAGTTCGTCAAGCGCGTCGGGCGCTGAGGCGCCCGGGAGGGACCGAGATGAAGATCACCCGCAGGAGCATGGCGCGTCTCATCGTGGGGGCGCCGGTGGCGGCGGCCGCCGCGGCGGTCCTGCCGGCAGGGGCCCTGCTCGGCGCGCGCCCCGCGGCCGCGGGCGAAGAGCCGGCGACGGGCGAGGCGACGCCGGAAGGCGCCGCGACCCACGAGCCGGAGGAGACGCCGCTCGGCCGCTTCCTTGCGAAGCAGGAGGAGGGGCTGACCTCCGAGGAGCGCAAGGCCGTGCGCCGCCAGGTCGCGGGGCTCGAGGAGAGCCTGCGCGAGATTCGCGAGCACAGCCTCGGCAACGAGGTCCCGCCGAGCGATATCGTGCGCGCGCTGAGGTCGGAGCGCCCACGCCGATGATCTCCGAGGAGATTCTCTACAAACCGGTCGGCGAGCTGTCGACGCTCGTGCGGGCCCGTCGCCTCTCGCCGGTCGAGCTGACCAGGGCCTGCCTGCGGCGCATCGATGTCCTGGATCCCGAGCTGCACGCCTTCGTGACCGTGACGCGCGATCTGGCGCTGGAGCAGGCGCGGCAGGCTGAGAGCGAGATCGCGCGCGGCCGGGATCGCGGGCCGCTGCACGGCATCCCTTTCGGCGCCAAGGACCTTCTCGCGACTCGAGGCATCCGCACCACGTGGGGCGCGAAGCCGTATGAGAACCGGACGTTCGATCACGACGCCGCGGTCATCCGCAGGCTGCGCGAGGCGGGAGCGATCCTGCTCGGCAAGCTGGCGATGATCGAGCTGGCGGGCGGGCTGGGCTACTCGAAGGGGGACGCCTCCCTGACCGGCGCCGCCCTCAACCCCTGGAACCGGGAGCGCTGGACCTGCGGCTCGTCCTCGGGATCGGGGGCGGCGGTGGCCGCGGCGCTCGTGCCGTTCGCCATCGGCTCGGAGACCTGGGGCTCGATCATCTGCCCCTCCTCGTTCTGCGGCGTGGCAGGCCTGCGCCCCACCCTGGGACGCGTCTCGCGACAGGGGGCGATGGCGCTGTCGTGGAGTCTCGACAAGCTCGGGCCGATGGCCCGCTCGGCGCATGACTGCGAGATGGTGCTGCGGGCGATCGCGGGGCACGACCCGGAGGACCCCTTCTCGGCCCCCGAGCCGGCGGGCCCGGCCTCGGACCCGGCCACGGCGAAGCGGCTCAGGATCGGCGCCCTGAAGCTCGACTTCGGGAAGGTGGGCGACAAGTCGGTCGGTCGGGCCTTCGATCGGGCGCTCCAGGACCTGCGCGCGGCCGGCTTGCGCGTCGAGGAGGCCACGCTTCCCGCCCTGCCGTTCGAGAGCGTCGCGACGGTCATCCTGAACGCCGAGGTGGCGACGGCCTACGAGGAGCTGGAGCGCTCGGGCGACGCCCGGCGGCTGGCGACGCCGCAGGCGTTTCTCTCCTTCGTCGCGGCCCGCGCCATCCGCGGCAGCGACGTCGTGAAGGCCTCGCGCCTGCGCACCCTCTGCCAGCGGGCCATGGCCGACTTCTTCGCGCGCTACGACGTGCTGCTCTACCCCGGCGAGATGTCCACCGCCTTCCCGGCCGACAAGGACTTCGCGGACATCTCCTGGCCCGACCCCGTCGGCGCCGCCGGCAACCTCTGCGGCCTGCCCGCGATCAGCGTCCCCTGCGGTTTCGGCGACGACGCGCTGCCGGCCGGCATGACCGCCATGAGCGGCGCCTTCGAGGAGCACAAGGCGCTCTCCCTGGCGCGTTTCTATCAGGGGATCACCGCCTGGCACGAGAAGCGGCCGCCGCTGCGTCCCGTGGGCTGAATCGAGGTCGGCGCATGGATCCCCGGGACAAGGTGGCGCTCATCACCGGCGGAGCCCGCATCGGTCGAACCGTCGCCCAGGAATTGGCGCGGCGCGGCTGTCACGTGGCGCTCACCTACCGGGGCTCCCGGGCGAGCGCCGAGGAGACGGCCGCGGCGGTCGAGGCGCTGGGCGCGCGCGGCCTGGCGGTGCAGGCCGATCTGGAGGACGAGCAGGCCGTCGGCGCCGCGGTCGACGCGGTGCGCGCCCGCCTGGGCCGCCTCGACATCCTGGTCCTGATGGCCTCGCTCTATGAGAAGAGACCGTTCGGCGCGCTCGACGCGCCGGTCTGGCGATCCAACCTCGACGCCAACCTGCGCAGCGCCTACCTCCTGGCGCTGAAGGCGGCCCCCCTCATGAAGGCGCAGGGGGGTGGCCGGGTGGTCACCTTCGCCGACTGGCTGCCGGTGAGCGGCCGGCCGCGTTATCGCGGCTACCTGCCATACTACGTCTCCAAGGCGGGAGTGATCGGACTGACGGAGAGCCTGGCCCTCGAGCTGGCCCCGGAGATCCTGGTCAACGCGGTGGCGCCGGGGCCGATCCTCAAGCCCCCCGGCTTCAGCGACAAGGCCGACCGTCAGGTCCGCAAGGTCACGCCGCTCGGTCGCTGGGGGGGACCGGCCGAGATCGCCAAGGCGGTCCTCTTCCTGATCGACACGGAGTTCGTCACCGGCGAATGCCTTCGGGTCGACGGCGGGCGCCATCTCTACTGAACGCGGCCAAGAACCCGCGCCGCGGTGAGTGAATCGGAGGTCCCATGAAAGTGACAGCGACTCTGGCGGCCCTCTGTCTGGCGGCCGCGCTCGGTGTGGGCATCCGTCCCGCCCCGGCGGCGCCCAAGACGGCCGCCGGCCCGAAGGCGGCGCCCAAGGCCAAGGCGGATCCGCGGCTGATCGAGGAGGCGGCGCGCTTCCTGGCTCTGTACGACTCGATCGACCAGAAGATCTACTCGACGCTGCAGGAGAACGATTGGGCCGCCAGCACCGACGTCACGCCGGAGCATGACGGCGGCCGCGTGGCGGCCGGCAAGGCGTTCGCCGCCTTCTCCGGCAACAAGGCGGTCATCGAGCGGGCGCGCGAGCTCCTGGCCCGCCGTGCCGCCCTCGAGCCGCTGCAGGCGCGACAGCTGGACAAGATCCTGCTGACCGCCGCCGAGGCCCCGGGGACGATCCCGGAGATCGTGGCGCGGCGCATCGAGGCGGAGGGCCGGCAGTCGAGCCTTCTCGACTCCTTCGAGTTCTGCCTGGAGCGCGCCGGCGACACCTGCCGCCGGCCGACGACCGCCCTGGAGATCGACAATCTCCTGGAGAGCTCGCGCGACCTCGATCAGCGCCTGGCGGTCTGGAAGGCCTCCAAGGAGAGCGGGCCGCCGCTCAAGCCGGGCCTGGTCGAGCTCCGGGACCTGCGCAACGCCGTGGCGCGCGAGATGGGCTATTCCTCCTTCTTCGGGCTCCAGGTCGCCGACTACGACATGACGTCCGAGGAGATGATGACGATGCTGAGCGGCTTCCTGACGGACATGGAGCCGCTCTACCGGGAGCTGCACTGCTGGACTCGTGACACCCTGGCGCGCCGCTACGGGAAACCCGCCACCGGCCCGATCCCGGCGCACTGGATCGACAACCGCTGGTCCCAGAACTGGCCCGGCATCGTCGAAGGGGTCGACCTGGATCCGCTGTTCAAGGGGAAGACGGCGGAATGGGTCGTGCGCCAGGCGGAGGCTTTCTACGTCTCGCTCGGCTTCCCGAAGCTGCCGCCCGTCTTCTGGGAGAAGTCGGACCTCTACCCGGTTCCGGCGGGCAGCCAGCGCAAGAAGAACACCCACGCCTCCGCCTGGGACATCGACCTCGTGGGCGACGTGCGCTCCCTGATGAGCCTGGAAGGCGACGCGGAGTCGTTCAGCACGGCGCACCACGAGCTGGGCCACATCTACTATTACCTTTCGTATGACCGGCCGGGCGTGCCGATGCCCCTGCGCGACGGCGCCAACCGCGCCTTCCACGAGGGGATCGGGGAGTTGATCGGCATGGCCTCGGCCCAGGTGCCGTACCTGCGCCAGGTCGGCCTGCTGCCGGCCGACCGGTCGATCGACACCGACCGGTGGCTGCTGAACGAGGCGCTCGAGAAGACCGTGCCGTTCATCCCCTGGTCGGCCGGCACCATGTCGCACTTCGAGCACGACCTGTACGAGAAGAACCTGCCGGCCGATCGCTTCAACGCGCGCTGGTGGGAGTACGTGCGGCGCTTCCAGGGAGTGGCGCCGCCCGAGCCGCGCGGTGAG
>DASTNM010000177.1:0-2295 GCA_035762745.1 Candidatus Polarisedimenticolia bacterium | reverse complement strand
GCTCAGCGCGGGGCCGACGCAGCCCCGGACCCAACCTGCCCCCGGCGTCGTTCGTCACCGCCGTTGTAACCGCAAGACGCAGAGCGGTCGGCCCGGAATCGTCACGCATCGGTTGAAGGACAAAGCCGAACAGCGCCCCAGGCCGCGGATCGAACGGGTCACCTGACCTGCCTGACGACCCGCGGCCGGTGCCGCTCGTCGAACGCGCAAGACCGGCACCCGCGTCGTGAATTGCCGGGAACGGACGGTCGCCGTCAGTGATCACCGAAGCCGAGAGACGCCGCCCCGCAGACCCCGCGTCACGTTGACCAGGAGAACCGAGCTGACCCACCAGACCACCCCAGCGGTCTACGCTCGAAAGACGGAGATCATCTCGAACACGACCGCGAGCGCCCACGAAGCCGACCCGATCTTCTTTATTCGTAGACGTCCTGAATTCTGTCTAACGCCTGGCTAAGCTGCGGCGCGCGTGCGCAGCCTACCAGTCCGCCACCGGCCTCCCGCGCGCCGCCAGCTTGAGCTGATGTAATGGACTCCTCCCGCGACTCACGCGGCATCGGATGTGCCAGAGTCGCCTTGCGTCCCTGAACGCTCAGAGAAGGAGGAGCCGTCTATGAAATCTACCACCATCGCCGTCGATGTGGCCAAGGAAGTTCTCGAGGTGGCGGTGTCGGTCCGACCCGGACAGGTCAGCGAGCAGAAGCGGCTGTCGCGCACCGCCTTCATGAAGTTCTGCACCGCCCAGCCGCCGGCCACCGTTCTCCTCGAAGCCTGCGGCTCGGCGCACTACTGGGGCCGCCGGCTCCAGTCGCTCGGCCACCGCGTCGTGCTGCTCCCGCCGCACGCCACCCGGCCCTACGTGTTCCGCAACAAGACCGACCGCACCGACACCCGGGGGTTGCTCGAGGCCTACCGCAACGAGGACATCCATCCCGTCCCCGTGAAGTCCGTCCCTCAGCAGGCCCTCACCGCCCTGCATCGCCTGCGCTCCACCTGGCTGGCGGCGCGCACCGCCCGCCTCAACACCGTCCGTGGACTGCTGCGCGAGTTCGGCTGCACCATCCCGGTCGGGGCCCAGCGCGTTCTCCCCAGGGTCCGGGGCCTGCTCGCCGACCCCGACTCTGATCTGCCCGACGCTCTCCGCCCTGCTCTGGCCGAGGCCTGCGCCGAGATCCGCGCCATGGAGAGCCGCATCCTGCTGACCGAAATGCACCTCGAAGCCCTCGCCGACCAGACGCCCGCCGTCGCCCGGTTGCGCACCATCCCCGGCGTCGGGCTGATCACCGCCACCGCCCTGGTCGCCTTCGTCGGCGACGTCCAGCGCTTCCCCTCCGGCCGCCACTTCGCCAGCTACCTCGGCTTGACGCCCCGCGAGCGCTCCAGCGGCCTGGTCCGCCGGCTTGGCTCCATCAGCAAGCGCGGCGACGTGTATCTCCGCATGCTCCTCATCCACGGCGCCCGTGCCGTTCTCTGGGCTGCCAAGAAGCGCCGCCCTGCCGGCCACCTGCGCGCCTGGGCCCTGCAAGTCGAGCAGCTGCGCGGCCACAACAAGGCCGCCGTCGCCCTGGCCAACAAGCTGGCCCGCATCGTCTGGGCCGTCTGGAAGCACGATGTCGACTATCAGGAGGTGACCACCGCCTGACACCAAGGAGGGAAACTCGCCCGCTGACTGCTGTGTGCACCACGCGGTGATGGCGTCTCGGTTCTGACCGACGCGAGGGAAAGCCGATAACAACCGTGGCCCGCTGAGGCCGTTCAAGCCGATTGGCCCCCGCGCGCGCATTCCATCATGGCCCGGAGCGCGTCGCGCTCCACTCAGAGGCCGAAGATACGACTGCAGTCGGAACCCCGCGCCTCACTGCCGCCGCTCACCGCACCTTGCGGGAGGAGTCCAGATACGGTTGTTAGCTGGCCCGCAACTTTTGGTACTCGGCCGTCGGAAAATCATGTTCGACCCACTTCTCTTTGTAACCCGCAACCCCGAGCGAATTCATCAAGTCGTCCAACGCGGCGATGACTGCCTTCTGAAGCTCAGAGAATGCGACCCTCGCCTCGAGAAGTGTCCGACCCTGGCCCTGAGGTATTGGTTTCCCGTCGGTCCAAGAGTCGGTCCACTGAACCGCGACCGCTACGTCATCGTTCAGTCTACGGAGCGTCAGATGGTGCTCGCCCGGTTCATCCATGAAGGTGACCAAAGCTTCTGGCTCGCCATCGCTTAAGCGGAGAATGGCTCGTGCGAGCTCTCGAAGCGAATCGTGAAGATAGGAGACCGGCATCGAAACCGACTTCTCGCCA
>DASTNM010000176.1:0-3653 GCA_035762745.1 Candidatus Polarisedimenticolia bacterium | reverse complement strand
ACCAGGACATCAACGTCGGCGGCGAATGGTCGGTGTGGCTCGGCGTCTCCCCGACGATTCTCGGAGACGACCACACACACCTCTTCACGGAGGCCCGCTACGAGCGCTGGATTCACACCTCCCTCGAATCCTATCTTCGCGTCAGCGCCAGGACTTCAGGGCGAGTCCTTGCCGGCATCGGCAGCGACCTGATCACGAGCCTCGACGTGGCGCATTACTACCAGGGACTGCGGAGCCAGACGCTGGTGACCCACTTCAGCGGCAGCTGGGGCCACAACCTCGACGGTGATACCCGCTTCACGCTGGGGGGCGAGTCGGGCCTGCGCGGCTACGACGCGCGCCGCTTCGACGGCAACAAGTTGCTCCTGTTGAACCTGGAGGACCGGATCTACTGGGTCAACGACTGGCTCCACCTGGTGTCGATCGGCTTCGCCGGCTTCGCCGACGCCGGCTACGTCTGGCGGGCCGGGCGGAGCGTCGATCTCGGAGACCTGGCGGCGGATATCGGCCTCGGGCTGCGCTTCGACGTCACCCGCGGCTCCTCCGGGACGATCTTCCGCATCGACTACGCCTACCCGCTCAACCAGGTCGGGCAGGAGGAGAACTCCCGGGGGATCCTGTCGTTCGCCACCGGCCTGGCGTTCTGATCGTCCCCACCGGGCCCCCGTTCGTCCGCCCCGTCCGCCGGCGACCGGCACCGCGGCCGCTGCGAAGGCCCCTCACGATTCACGGCTGCCGAGCCGCCGCGGCGATCCCGTTGCGCGACGGCCTGTTGCGCCCGACCGACCTTCTCCCGCCACGCCCGCGCCCCCTCTGGCACCCTGCTTGCGTTGAAGACGCCGCGACACGACGACGGGAGAGCGGAAAGGACGGGGGCGATGCAGGGTCTGACGCGATGCGTGATCTGGGGGGAGGGAACGGAGCGGCCGGGGCCTCCGGGGGCGGGCGCCCTCGCGGCAACGCCCCCTCTTCGCCAGAGCGCGGCGGTCCGGTTTCCCGCCGCTTTCTCCGGCGGCGGAGCGGTGCCGAGCCTCATCGGCCGCGCCCGCTCCGCCGCCGTTTCGCTCCTCCTGTTGCTTCTGTGCCTCGCGCCGGCGGCGCTCACGGCGCGCGCCGACGAGGCCGGGAACCCCGTCCGCGACGGCCTGGCGCCGCCTCCCGGGGCACCGGCTGTCGACCCCGCGCTCGGCCTCGCGGTCGTGAGCTTCCCGATCGAGGTGCCGCCGGGGCGCCACGGACTGCAGCCAGCACCAGCCCTCACCTACAGCAGCGCCGCCGGACCGGGCAACGCCGGCTACGGCTTCAGCCTCGAGATCGGATCGATTCAGCGCAGCACGCGCTACGGACCTCCCCACTTCGACAATGGCGATCGCTTCGTCATGTCGCTGTGGGGCGAGTCGTACGAGCTCGAGCCGATCGACGCCGAGGCGACCCACTTTCGCACGGCCGTCGACAGCGGCTTCCTGATCGATCGGCTGTCCCCTGGGCCGTTCGGATCGGGATCGACCTACTGGATGGCCCGCGGGCGCGACGGGAGAGCCTACCGGTTCGGCAGCCTCTACGACCCCACCAGCGGTCGGTTCTCGCAGGCCAGGGACTTCAAGTGGGGGCTCGACCGTGTCGAGGACGCCTCCGGGAACGTGATGGAGATCGCCTGGTACCCATCGGGGCGACTCCTCTATCCGACGGAGATCACCTACGCGTCGCACCCGGCGACGGGGCTCGCTTCGACCAACGCGGTGGAGATCTGCTGGCAGAAGCGGGGCGATCAGACCCGGACCCCCGCCGGCGAATGGCTCCTCTACCGGCTCACCAAGATCCTGACGCTGGCCTCCGGAAAGCCGGCCCGCTCCTACACCTTCGCCTACGACACGGAGGGAGACTCGTTGGACACCCTGGGGTACTGCGGGGCGATCGCCGCTCCCCCCTCGGGTCCGGGGGCGGTCGGCAATCGCCCGCCCCAGCCGAGCCCGATCTCCCCCGGGCCGAACCGGCCACCGATGATCAGCAGCAACTTAGCGACCGCCCGATCGGTCCGATCGACCTTCAGGACACCGCTCTGGCCGGGCGACTCGTACCTGGTGTCGATCGGCCGCGGAGATGGGGCCGTGGCGGCCCTGCCGCCGGTCCGGTACGCCTACGACTCCGATTCCGCGCTGGGGTGGGCCGGCCCGACCTCGAGCGGGGCGCCGCCCCTTCCCTTCGTCCTCTCTTCCGACACCGATCAGGACACCGGTGTGCGTCTCGAGGACATCAATCGCGACGGGCTGCCGGACCAGGTGCAGTTCGCCGCGCAGGTGACCCTCGGCATCTACACCGCGACGCGCGCCGTCTACCTGAACACCGGGAGCGGCTTCGTATTCGATCAGACCTGGACCGACAGCCTGCTGAATCTGATCAACGTCTCCGACCAGAGCCTCAGCGGCTACTTCGTGATCAAGCGGGGGACGCTCGACCGGGTGGAGCGCGGCGTCCGCTTCCTCGACGTCAACGACGACGGCTACCCCGACATCGTCCGGCTGGCGCTCGACTACGACGGGCGCCTGCGCAAGAGGGTCTGGCTGAACACCGGCTCCGGCTTCGCCCCCGCCTCGGGCGCCATGATGCTGCCGGACGAGGCGTTCGTCTACGTGCACGCCGATCCCTCGCGCGACGTCAGCGAGGACCTCGGTCTGCGGATCGCCGACGTCAACGGGGACGGCCGCGCCGATCTCCTGGTCTCGAACGCCGACTGGGGCGGCCCCGCCAACCGGCGTGTCTACCTGTACGACCGCGGCGCCTACCGCCTCGACCGTGGCTGGAACCTGCCCGACGAGCCGTTCGTGCGCCATATCCGGGGCGGGCGCTGGCTCGACATGGGGGTCCGCCTGATGGACCTGAACCGCGACGGGCTGGTCGATCTCTTCAAGGCGGCCAATGTCGACGGCATGGTGAGCACCCAGGCTTACCTGAACACCGGCGCGCCGGGGGGCGCGGCTCCGACCTGGACCCCCTCCAGCGCCTCCTGGTGGCTGCCGGCGAGCGAGCGCTTCGTCGACGTCAGCAGCGTCGGGTACGGCTATTCTGCCGATCGCGGCCTGCGGGTGGCGGACATCAACGGCGACGGGTACAGCGACATCGTCCTGGCGCGCTCCTGGGACGACCAGCCGGCGGAGAAGTACGCCTTCTTCCCCCTGCTTCGGGGGGGCTGGGGCTCGCGCCCCCTGCCGGAATTCCCCGGCCTCTTCGTCGTCAAGGCGCGCGACAAGCCGCCCCACGACCAGGGTGTGCGGCTGGCCGACCTGAACGGGGACGGAGGAGTCGACTATGTCTCCACCCCGATGGGCCGGCCCTCGGTCTGGGCCTCCAACCTTCTCTGGCGCGGCCGCCGCCATATGTCCTGGTTCTCGAACGGTCTCGGCGGCGTCACGAGCCTGACCTACGCCCCGGCGCCGCACGGCGGGAACGTCGAAGGAGGAGGGCGCGCCGCCCTCCCCTTTCCCTTGCCGGTGGTCGCCACGCGCACCCTCTCCGACGGGCTCGGCCACGAGTACACGACGCGCTACACCTATGACGGCGCCTACTACCACCACACGACCCGCGATCTCCGCGGCTTCCGCAGCGTCACCATCCTCGAGCCGGGCGGGGAGCAATCGCTGCAGACCCTTTTCTAC
>DASTNM010000175.1:0-3854 GCA_035762745.1 Candidatus Polarisedimenticolia bacterium | reverse complement strand
CGCCGCCTCGAGGAGATCCGCGCCGAGCGCAGCGACCTGCCCGGCGATGGGGTGATCGGCCCCGGATCTCGGATCCGGGGCGCAGTCACATTCAATGGACTCGACTTCGCCTACCCGGGCGGCAACGGACGGCCGACGCTGCGCGGCATCGACCTGGAGGTCCCGCCGGGGAGCACCGTGGGAATCGTCGGGCGTGTCGGCTCGGGAAAGTCGACTCTGGTCAGCCTGATCGCGGCGGTCCACGCGGTGCGCGACGGCGCCATCCTGATCGACGGCCGGGATCTCAACAGCCTGCCGACCGCCCACCTGCGGGCGCACGTGGGGATCGTGCCCCAGGAGACCTTCCTGTTCTCGCGAACCATCGCCGAGAACATCGCCCTCGGGGCGCCGCAGGCCCCGCGCGCCCGCCTCGAGGAGGCCGCGCGACTGGCGCAGGTCAGTCGGGATCTCCAGGATCTGCCGCACGGCCTCGACACGATGGTCGGCGAGCGGGGCATCACCCTGTCGGGCGGCCAGCGGCAGAGGGTCGCCCTGGCGCGCGCCCTCCTGCTCGATCCGCCCATCCTGATCCTGGACGACGCGCTGAGCAGCGTCGATGCCGACACGGAGGAGGCGATCCTGCGTGGGCTTCGGGGCGTGATGCGCGGGCGCACGACCTTCCTGATCTCCCACCGTGTCTCCACGGTGCTGGGCGCCGACCGGATCGTCGTGCTGGAGGACGGTCGGATGGCCGAGTCCGGCACCCCCGCCGAGCTCCTGGCCCGCGACGGACTTTTCGCCCGGATGTACCGCCAGCAGCAGATCGAGCGGGAGCTGGAGACGCTGTGACCACCCCCGCCCACGACGACGAGGTTCTGGGAAAGGCCTTCGACGCGCGCCTGGCCCGCAGGCTGTACGAGTACGTGGCCCCTCAGGCGCCCCTCATCGGACGCTCGCTCGCCCTGATGTTCGTCGTGACGGCGGCGCAGCTGGCGCAGCCCTATTTGATCAAGATCCTGATCGACGACCACATCGTGAAGACCGAGACCCGCGGTCTCACCGGGCTGGCGCTCCTCTATCTCCTGGTCTTCGCGATCGAGATGACGGCCCGTTACGCGCAGCTCTACTCGATGGAGCGCACCGGTCAGAACGTCATCCTGGCCCTGCGCAATCGCCTCTTCACCCATCTCCAGTCGCTGGACGCCGCGTTTTTCGATCGTTACCCGGTGGGGCGTCTCATGACCCGCGTGACCACCGACGTCGAATCGCTCGCCGACTTGTTCTCCTCGGGAGTGGTCTCCCTCCTGGGTGACAGTCTGAAGCTCCTGGCGATCGTCGCCATCCTGTGGTGGCTCGATGCCCGGCTGGCTCTGGTCACCTTCACCATGGTGCCGGCCCTGTTCCTGCTGTCGGTCTTCTACCGCGGCCGGATCCGGCAGGCGTACCGCGACGTGCGCCGCCGCATCGCCCGCCTCAATGCGCATCTGCAGGAATCGATCTCCGGCATGCTCCTCGTGCAGCTGTTCCGTCGTCAGAGCGAAGACTTGCGCGAGTTCGAGGCGATCAATCGCGAGCACCGTGATGCCGAGCTGCGCTCCGTGGTCTACGAATCGTCCTTCTCGGCGATCGTGGAGCTGGTCGGCACCCTGGCCACGGCCCTCATCGTCTGGTCCGGCGGCGGGCAGATCCTGCGCGGCGCCCTCACCTTCGGGACGCTCGTGGCGTTCCTCGACTACACCGCGCGGTTCTTCGCACCGATTCGCGATCTCTCCGGCTTTTACGCCGTGATGCAGGCGGCGATGGCGTCCCTGGAGCGGATCTTCTCCCTGCTCGAAACCCGGCCGACGATCGTCGCCTCCCGGGAAGCGGCTCCGAGCTCACGCACCCGGGGGCTCCTGGAGTTCGATCGGGTCCGCTTCGCCTACCGCGGCGAGGAGGAGGTCCTCAAGGAGATCACGTTCCGCATCGAGCCCGGGGAACGGGTGGCGATCGTCGGGGCGACCGGCGCCGGGAAGACGACCCTCATCAAGCTCCTGCTGCGGCTCTACGAACCGACCTCCGGCGCGATCCGCCTCGATGGGCATGACCTGAAGGACCTGCCGTTGCCGTGGCTCCGGGGCCAGGTGGGCGTCGTCATGCAGGACCATTTTCTCGTCAGCGGCACGATCGTCGAGAACATTGCGTTCGGAGACCGTTCACTGACCCAGGCGAGGATCGAGGAAGCGGCGCGGCTGGTTCGGGCCGACGAGTTCATCGCCCGCTTCCCCGGTGGCTACCAGGGTCGCGTGCGCGAGCGCGGCAACAACCTCTCCCTCGGACAGAAGCAGCTCATCTCCTTCGCCCGCGCCCTGGCCCGCGACACCGCCCTGCTCGTCCTCGACGAGGCGACGTCCAGCGTCGACACGGAGACCGAGAGCCTGATCCAGGAGGCGCTCGGCCGGCTGCTCCAGGGCCGCACGTCGCTGATCATCGCCCACCGCCTCTCGACCATTCTCGGCGCCGACCGGATCCTCGTCTTCCACCACGGCCAGCTGGTCGAGGAAGGGACGCACCGCGACCTCCTGGAGCGTGGCGGGATCTACGGCCGGCTCTATCAGCTGCAGTTCGGCGTTCTGACCCCGCGCGCCACCGGCCCCTCGTGAGGAGCCGGAGCGCCATCCGCCCTCGTCATGCGGGTGGACGGTGAGCGGGTTGGCGTCCGCCTCCGGCGGGACGGCGCGCGCCTCCGCGTTGGCGGCCCGGGCCGGGTCGCCGGACCCCGGCACGCTCCCCCTCCCAGAGGTGGTCCTTCAGGTCGATGACGCCGTCCGGGGAGACCCTGATCCCCTCCCGCCGCAGCCGCAGCGCCTGAGCCAGGAACCCTTCGTCCTCGCTGCTCCTGCGGCCCAGGCTGATCCGCCCCTGGGCGTTGATGATGCGATGCCACGGAACCGCCCGGCCGCCGAGGCGCAAGCCGTCCGGCAGGGCCCCCAGGGCCCAACCGACGGTCCGCGCGCCGCCCGGGATCCCCGCCATCCGGGCGATCTGACCGTAGGTGGCGACGCGACCTCGCGGCACTCGCGCGACGAGCGTCCAGATCTCCCGGAACAGGCGGGGCGGGTGGTTCGGGCGGAAGGAAACGGTCGGCATCCGGGGGACCGTCCTAGTACCGGCGCAGCTGCTCCAGGTAGCCGCGGTGGTTTCGGGCGATCTCCTCCACCGAATCGCCCCCGAACTTCTCCAGGAACGCCTCGGCCAGGACGATCGCGGTCATAGCCTCCCCCACCACTCCGGCGGCGGCGATGGCCGACACGTCGGTCCTCTCGACCTGGGCCTCGAACGCCTCCTTCGACTTCAGGTCGACGCTGTGCAGCGCCTTCGGCAGCGTGGAGAGAGGCTTGACGTAGACCCGCACTCGGATCTCCTCGCCGTTGGTGATACCTCCCTCGATCCCCCCGGCGTGGTTGGTCTTGCGGTAGAAGCGCTGCCCCGCCTCGTCGTAGTAGATCTCGTCGTGGAACTCGGAGCCGATCGCCGCCGCCGACTCCACGCCGTCGCCGATCGAGATCGCCTTGATCGACTGGATCGAGCAGAGCGCCCCCGCGAGCCGCGCATTGAGACGCAGGTCCCAGTGCCGGTGGCTGCCGAGGCCGGGCGGCAGTCCGCGCGCCACCACCTGGAACGCTCCGCCGACCGAATCCCTGGCTTGCTTGGCGGCGTCGATCGTCTCGATCATGCGGCGCTCCAGCTCCGGATCCGCGCAGCGTAGTGGCGATCCCTCCGCCGCCACGATCTCCTCCCAGCTCTTCTCCGTGCCGGGCGGATAGGAGGCGGCTCCGAGACCGGTGGTGTGGCTGGCGACCGCGACCTCGAATCCGGAGAGGAACTTGCGGCAG
>DASTNM010000174.1:0-20892 GCA_035762745.1 Candidatus Polarisedimenticolia bacterium | reverse complement strand
TGCCTCCGGCCAGCACCTGCTCGACCCGCGCCTCGGCGCCTAAGGCCGGGTCGTCGTCCCGCAGCGTGGCGTCGTCGAACTCGATCTCCAGGCCGATCTCCAGCCCGCGGTAGGAGAGGCCGCCGATGACGAGGACCGTGTCCGGATAGCTGACCGTGAAGTCGTAGATCGGATTCAGGCGGCCGGCCGGGCCGGGGAGGAGGCGCTCCACCCGGGCTCCCGCCCCGCCGCAGGCCAGCGACAGGAGGACCGCCAGGGCCGCTGGCACCAGGCGCCCTCTCAGAAATCCCACGTCAGCCTCCCGTGCAGGCTCCGCCCGGGCAGGGGGAAGCCGGCGACGTCGTAGGTTCGATCGTCCGTCAGGTTCCCGGCTTCGACCGTCATCTGCAGCCCGCGCGCCAGACGCAGCCGGTAACCGAGGTCGTGCAGGTAACGGGCCTCGAGCGCCCGGCTCGAGGTGTTGGCGCGGTCGACGAAGTTCCTGCCGACGTAGGTGAACTCGTAGAAGACCCGCCCGCGCCCCAGGGCCAGTCCGGCGGCGGCGCTGATCTCGTCCGCGGGTCGTCCCGGCAGGAGCCGGCCATCCGTCGGGTCGCCGCTCTCGTTCACCGCCCGCTGGTGCGTGGCGTTCAGGCTGCCGGTCAGGCGGGGACCCAGCGCCAGGGAGAAGGTCAGCTCGACGCCGCGCACCCTCGCCCGGCCGAAGTTGCGGGCCACGATGGTGCTCTGCGAGTTCTGCACGAACAGGATCAGATCGTCGGCCAGTGTCTCGAAAACGGTCCCCTCCAGGCTCGCCTGGCGCACGATCGGTCCGGTCGGCAGCGCGGCGCACAGCCCGAGATCGAGGCTGCGACCGCGCTCGGGCGAGAGCGCCGGGTTGCCGAGCACCGAGCCGCGGTCGCCGAACAGATCGGTGAAGTCCGGCAGCCGCACGAAGCGGCCGAAGTTACCCTTGACCGTCAACGCCGCGCCGGCGCGGGCGCGGAACCCGATCTTCCCGGTCGTGTGCCGGGCACGCGTGTCGAGCGACGGCGGGATCAGACCGGTGGACGGCCCGGTGCGGAACGAGCTGTCGTACCACTCGTGGCGCAGCGAAGGGTTCAGGACGACCCGGCCGCCGCCGAGCGATATCTGGTCCTCGACGGTGACGACGTCGGTGTCGCGCCGCGCCGTCCCCTGATCGGGAGGGTGCAGGACGCGATCCCGCAGATCGGCGCTCTCCCCGCGGTGCGACGCCAGGAAGGAGATCGCCTGGCGCCGGCCCGCCACCAGGACCGCCCCCAGCTCCTGCCCGAGCGAGTCGATCCGGTTGTCGGTCCTCTGGGCCGAGAAGCCGACCTCCCCCCGCGCGTCGTCGAAGGCCTCGGTGTAGCGCGTGGCATCGAGGGCCCCGCGCAGCAGGAGAAGGCCGTTCAGCAGGCCGGGCTCCTCCCAATCCATGCGCAGCAGCGCCCGCGAGGTGTCGAGCCGGGCCGTCCGCGACTGGTTGGCGTCGATCCCCGGGACCCCCTGCCGCCGGGCGAACAGGTCGGTGGCGACGCGCAGCCGGCCGCGCCGGCCGGTCGGGACCGACCAGCGCCCCGACAGGTGTCCCTGGTGAAAGTCGTTGTTCACTCGGGGCGAAACACTGTCGTCGGCGGTGTTGGCCGGCGTGGCGTTGTCGTCCGTGAAGCGGAAGTCGCCGCGGCTCGTCGAAGCGTCGAGACCGAGGGCATAGTCGGCGCGCCGGCGCCCTCCCGAGAGTGAGACGACCGCCTCGGCGCTGCCGAACGAGCCGTAGGTCGCCGCGATGCTGCGGGCCGCCTTCCCCTGACCCTGACGTGTCCTGATCAGGATGGCGCCGCCGATCGAGGCGGCCGGGAGCGCGGCCGGAGTGAAGCCACGGTAGATCTCGATCGATTCGACCTGCGCGAGCGGCAGGTCGGCGAGGTTGACGCCACCCCCCAGGGCGCGGTTGAGCGGCACGCCGTCGAGGTAGACGACGACCTGCTCGGCGCTCGAGCCGCGGATCGAGACGGTGGCGAACTCGCCTCCCAGGCTGCGCACCTGCACGCCGACCGTCTGGCGCAGAAGCTCCGCGACCGTCGTGACCCGGTCGGCGAAGTCCTCCGCCCTGAGGCGCGTGCCGAAGGCGGTGGGGTCGAGCGGCGTCGCCTCCCCGGCCTCACCGTGCACCTCGATCGTCTCGACCGGTCCCTCTGGGGCCGCGCCGGTCGGCTCGGCGCCCACGGCCGGGAGGCCGGCCCGGGCGGCCAGGAGCGCGCAGCCCAGGACGAGCGCACGGATCCAGGCCAGGGGCCCGCCCGCCTCGAGACTCATCGAACCTCTCCGGTCATCGGCAGTCTCCCGACGCGGGGAGTCGCGGCTCGTGGGCCGAGGAGCTCCCGTACCCGAGGCCGCTGCCGGCGGGGTTCTGCCGCACCAGATAGAAGAACGCCTCGCCCGTCGGAGGCAGCGAGGCGTCGGCCAGGCCGCGCGTGGTCAGGTCGGTCGAATCATTCTCGAGGCAGGTGACGACCCCCAGATCGGTCAGGCCGCCGATCGAGCGCAGAGCCTTCGTGGCGCCGCGGATGGCGTCGTAGAGGACTCCCGATCCCAGGAAGTTCCAGCGCAGGACGGTCGGCGACGGCTCGGCCACCTCCAGCTCGAGCACCGGCAGGAAGAAGGGATCGGAGCCGGAGGCGAGCGGATCGCGGCAGGTGGCGGCCTCCTCGCCGTCGCCGATCCCGTCGCCGTCGGTATCGGCGCGCGCGGGGTCGGTGAGATAAAGGAAACTCTCCGCCTCGTCCGACAGGCCGTCGCCGTCGGCATCCGCCTGGCCGGCGCCCAGGAGCGGGCGTGCGTGCAGCGCCACGACGGCGTCCAGGTCGAGACCCTCGGAGGATCCGGGCAGGCTGATCGCCAGGTTGGGGTCGGTGATGCGCACGAAGCGGGCCCGCGTGAGACCGATCGTCGCCAGGTCGAAGGCGTCCCCTCCATGACCCGAGACGCCACCCGGAGCGGCGGGATCGAAAACAAGAGGATCGTCGGGGACGGTGTAGTTGCCGGTGAAGCTCGGCGTGATCCCCATGAGCCCGGTGAGCCTCATGAGCAGCCCGCCGTCGCTGCACTGCGAGACGACCTGCGACAGCGCCGTGGCGTCGTAGGGGAAGGTGCGGAACTCGATCCCGTCGACGCTCGCCGCGACGATCCCCGGCTCGGCGAAGACGCTGTACGGGTCGGCCGCCGTGAGCGGCGGCGCGGTGCAGAAGAAGGGATTCTCGAAGACGATGAAATCGGGGCCGGGGCCGTCGACGATCTCGCTGTCGGTGAACTCCAGGGTGAGGCTGCCGCCGCGTCCGAGCGAGAGGACCGAGAGCGACCCGGTGGTGGGGGTGGCGTTTCCCGGAGGCCCGAGAAGCACCCCCGGCTCCCAGGAGTTGTACGGGGGGGGCGCGCTGACCGTCCCGGGGGTGAAGGAGGCGACCCGGTCGGCGAAGCAGTCGGTCGTGGCGTCGGCCCGCGCGCCGGAGGCGGTCAGGATCAGGAGGGCCGCGAAGGCCGGGAGACCGCCGGCGCGGCACTGGGTGACGTGGACACGTAGCATGGCGACCCCCCCTCGAGGTGAGCTTCCTCGCGACGGATCGCCGGGACAAAAAAAGCCCCGACCCTCACCGGGTCGGGGCTTGAACGACGACTGGGCCAGAGCCCTCTCCCGCGAGAGGTCCGTCACGAACTCATCGCGGGCAGGTTTCCTGGCTCGCGGCTCTCTACTCGCCGGCCCTTCCCGAAGACCTCGAGGCCTCCAGTGGGATCACCCGGCTTTCGCTACCGCTCACAGTTGCGGGGCAGCGGGGGCCTCACACCCCCTTCCCTTTTCAATCGCCGGAGCACGATGCTCTCCGTACGATCGCCCACGATGCGGAATGTCAAGGAACCGGAACGCACTCTGTATACCCCGCCGCGCCGCGCTTGTCAATCGCGCCGGGGAATTGAGTCATCAGCGCAGCGTGCCGGGGCGACGTCGCGAGCGGGCGGCTACTTCTTGGCCATCTCGCTGTTGGCGTGCTCCATCATGTGCTCGCCGATGTAGCGCGCCAGGACGTCGGCGGGCATCGGCGCGAGCGTCAAGGTGACCTGGCGGTCGGTGCCGTCCCGCTTGATCGTGTAGGTCACCGACTGGCCCGGCTGCCACTCCTTGCGGGCCTTCATCAGGGCCTCGTCGTTGTCCTTGGTGATGCGCACCCCGTTCAGGGCGAACAGCACGTCCTTCGGCTGGATCCCCGCGGCCTCGGCCGGGCTGCCGGGGACCACTTTGAGCACGGTGAGGCTCCCGCTGTCGTCGTCACGGTCCAGCTCGAGGCCGACCCAGCCGCTGCTCTTCATCTGCGCGGCCATGTGGTCGAGGCAGTCCTGCGTGCTCATCGTGCACTTCTTGTGGTCGCCGGCGAGCAGAATGGCGGTCGTGAACAGCAGCAGTCCGATCGCGATCATCCAACTGCGACGCAGCATGATCCAACCTCCCTCGGGAAGGGGGGGACCGTCCCGGGCGTCGTGCCCGGGTTCGGACTCCCCGTGGGGTTCAAGGCAGAACCGCCCGGCAGCCGGAATTCGCCGACTGCGTTGCAAGGTGGGGTGAGCCGTGGTGGGAACAACCGTTCGAGAGATTCACCGGCTGCCGGGGCAGTCATCCTGCTGACCTCGAGTTTCGAAAATCGCCCGAAGTGTACCGAGCCGGACTGTAAATGTCGCCCACGAGGGTGTAAAAGGATGTCTAGAGTGTCACCTCGTTGTAAAGCCCTCGAGAAATGCGCTACAAGAGTGGGGCTCGATGAAGAGCGACCTCCCGGAGAGTCGGAAAACCGCATGTCGGGCATTTTCGAGCGGCTCGCGCGCTTCCTGAAAAGCCACACACTCTGGGTCGCCTTCGTGGCGGTCCTGGCGCCGCTCCTGGTGCTGCTGTGGCTGCAGCTCTGCTGGCTCGTGAGTCTCGAGCGAACCTCGGCGCTGGCCCACAAGGCGACGCTCACCAACTACCTCGGGGCGGTCGGCTCCGAGGTGGAGTACTTCTACAGCTCGACGGCCGAGAGGGCGTTGAACATTCCGGCGGCGCTGTTCGCCCAGGGGCGCCTGGACACGGTGGCCGTTTCATGGAAGAGCCGGCCGGTGGAGGGCGTGAAGCGCCTCTTCCTGGTGGACTACACGCGGCAGAGGTTCGGCAACATCCTGGTCTACAACCCCGCGCGGCACCTCCTGGAGAGCCCGCCGGCCTCGGACGAGGCGGTGGCGATCATCTCGGCCTGCACCCCCTGGCAGATCCTGAGCTACCGGGGGCTTCCAGTCGAGTCTCCGGCCCCCCGGGTCGACGAGAGGAACTCCGAGTACCGCATCATCCTGAACCCGGTCACCGACGAATCGGCGCGGCTGGTCGGGATCGCCGGGATGATCCTCGACGAGGACTACTTCAGGAGAGAGCTGCTCCCGACGACCATCCGCAAGGCGCTGCCGGAGTTCTTTCCCGGCACCGCCCGGGGCGAGCTGGCGGTGACGGTGCGGGACGCCCGGGGGCGCGTCGTTCTGGGAGCCGCCGCTGCCGGCCGCTCCGACGACCTGACCATCCGTTTCCCCTTCGTGTTCGCCGACTGGACCCTGGCCCTGAAGACCCCGGGCTCGTCGCCCGAGCATTGGGCCCGCGCGAGTTTCGCCTTCAACGTGACCCTCTCGGCCCTGCTGGCGGCGGCGCTGATGGGCGGGATCGCGATGGCCCTGCGCGCCGCGGACCGCGCCATGCGTCTGTCGGAGATGAAGTCCGACTTCGTCTCGAACGTGTCGCACGAGCTGCGCACGCCTCTGGCCTCGATCCGCGTCTTCGCCGAGCTCCTGCGGCTGGGGAGGGTGCAGCGTCCGGAGAAGATCCAGGAGTACGGGGAGTTCATCGAGGCGGAGAGCCGTCGTCTGTCGCGGTTGATCGACAACATCCTCGACTTCTCGCACATCGAGTCGGGGGGGAGGCTCTATAATTTCCAGCCGGCCGACGCCGCCGAGGTGGTGGCGGCCACGCTCAGGACCTTCGAGGTCCACCTCAAGGCGCGGGGCTACCGGATCACGTTCGAGGCGCCCGAACGGCCGCTGCCTCCGGTCGCCATCGACGCCGACGCCATCGGGCAGGCGGTGCACAACCTGCTCGACAACGCCGTCAAGTACTCCGGCGACTCGAAGGAGATCGTCGTGCGCCTGGAGCGCCGGGGGGACGACCTGGTGATCTCGGTTCGCGATCACGGCATCGGCATCCCCCGGGACGAGCACCGGAAGATTTTCGAGCGCTTCCATCGTGTCGGCACCGGCCTGGTCCACGAGGTCAAGGGGAGCGGCCTGGGCCTGGCCATCGTCCGGCACATCGTGGAGGCGCACCGCGGGATGATCCGTGTGGAGAGCGAGCCGGGCCGGGGGAGCACCTTTTCGATCCACCTGCCGCTCCGGCCGGCGCGCGTGGAAGGTTGAGGGAGAGGCATGCCGAAGGTCCTGATCGTCGAGGACGACGAGTCGATGGTGGCGGCGCTGCGCGACGGCTTCGAGTACGAAGGGTACGGCGTGGCGCTGGCGGGGGACGGGGCGGCCGGCCTGCGCCTGGTGAGCGAGGAGACCCCGGATCTCGTAATCCTCGACGTCATGCTGCCGAAGATGAACGGCATGGATGTCTGTCGCGAGATCCGCCGTGGAGGCAACGCCGTGCCGATCATCATGCTGACGGCGCGCGGGCAGGAGATCGACAAGGTGCTCGGGCTGAAGCTCGGGGCGGATGATTACGTCACCAAGCCGTTCGGCTTCATGGAGCTGATGGCGCGTGTCGAAGCGGTGCTGCGCCGGGCCGCCGGCCGCCCGGTCGAGATGGAGAGCTACCGCTCCGGCGGCCTGACCGTCGACTTCCGCAAGGGGGAGGTGAGAAAGAAGGGCCGCCTCCTCGACCTGACCCAGCGCGAGCTGCGGCTCCTCAGGTACTTCATCGGCCACCGGGGCGAGGTCGTGACCCGGGAGCAGCTCCTGGACGCGGTGTGGGATTACGACGCGGCCCCGATCACGCGGACCGTCGACATGCACGTGGCGAAGCTGCGGAAGAAGATCGAGGACCACCCGGCGACGCCGCGCTTCCTGGTCACCGTGCACGGCACCGGCTACAAGTTCACCGGTTGAGCCCGTCCGCTCGAGGCCCCCGGCTCATCCGGCGGGCCGACCTCCCCGTGGCGGCGGCTCGGGCACCTCGTCCTCTCGAAGATCCAGGTGGGGAAGTGCCGTGGCGTCGTAGGCGCTGCGGCCGGCGGCGGCCATCTCCGCGGCCGTCCTGCGCCAGCGGGCCACGCTTCCGAGCAGTCCGGCGAGGTCGACTCGCAGGCAGCCCGGTGGCAGGCGCTCCAGCCGGGCGGCCCCCTTCTCGAGGTTCAGGACCGCGCCCCGCGGAGCGCCGCGCTGCAGCTTGACGAAGCCGGCGGCCACCTGGATCAGACCGTGCAGAAGGAGTCGCGCCTCCCCCGTCTCGATGAGCCAGCGCTCCTCCCACGCCTCATGCGCCTCGAAGAACCGCCGGCGATTGAACAGGTCGGCGCCGCGCCGCAGCGCCTCACGGAAGTCGGTGGCCACCGGGTCTCCTGTCTTCAATTACGGGATCCGATCGCGGGATGACTGGGCTACAATCCCGCATCATGCCACGCCACCACTTCATCCTGACAGCCATCGGCAGGGACCGTCCGGGGATTGTCGCGGACCTGGCCGAGATGGTTTTCGATCTCGGCTGCAATCTCGAGGACAGCAGCATGATGAACCTCGGCAGCGAGTTCGCCACCATGGTCCTGATCTCCGGCCCGGGCGCCGACCTCGGCCCGCGCCTGCACATGGCCTGCAAGCACCTCGAGTACGAGAAGGGGATGACGATCTTCATCAAGCCGATCGAGGAGGGGGCGGGTCCCGCCTCCCCGCCGGCCGGCAAGCCGTACCGCCTGCACACCATGGGCGAGGACAAGGCCGGGATCGTGGCGCGCACCGCCCGTGCCGTTTCGGGGGCGGGAGGCAACATCCTGCAGCTCACCTCGCACCTGCGTCCCGCCGCCTCCAGCGGCACGCCGCTCTACGAGATGGAGATGCGCTTCGATCTGCCGGTCGCCGCCAATCTCGAGGCGCTGAGGAAGAAGCTCGCCGACATCGAGAACGCCCTGCACGTCGACATCACCCTCACGCCGGTCTGAGACTGCGCGCCGCGGCGCGCCGCGCGAACACCGGCCGCTCGGCGGCCGTTCGCCCCGCCGGGCGACCGCCGAACAGGGAGGCGAGGGCCGGGCGGTCGCTCTTGCCGCGGCCGTTCACCGGCAGGCGTGACACGAACTCGACCCGGCGCGGCATCTTGAAGGGTGCGAGGCGGCTGCGGCAGATCTCCAGGACCGAGTCCCTCCTCAGCCCCTTTGCGGCCACGATCGCGGCGCAGACCGCCTGGCCACGCTGGCGATCGGGGACCCCGAACACGGTGACGTCGCGCACTCCGGGCACGTCGCGGATCACGAGCTCGACCTCGAGGGGGTTCACCTTCCGCCCGCTGACGTTGATCAGGCGGTCGATCCGCCCGCACAGCCGCAGGTTTCCCGTCTCGTCCAAGCGCCCCAGGTCCGAGGTCACGAAAACCCCGGCCCCCAGATCGCGCCCGGCCTCCGGGGGCCAGTAGCCGAGGGCGACGGCGCGGCCCGTCACCGAGACACGGCCGAGTCCCTCCTCGGCGCCGGGGACCGGCAGAAGGCGGACCTCGACTCCCTCGAGCGGCGTCCCCACGCAGCCGTCCGGGACGATCCCGGGGCGGGAGCGGTCATAGGAGATGCCGCCGCACTCGCTGGCGCCATAGAAGGTCCTGACCGGCAGCCCGAGCCGCTCGTGGCAGCGGCGCGACAGCTCTTCCGGCAAGGGCGCCCCGGCGGAGACGCACAGCCGGAGCCCCTTGAAGTGCCGCCGGCCGGCCACCTGCAGCAGCAGATCGAACAGGTACGGCGTGCCGGGGAGCACGAGGGGCCCGGGGCCCGACAGCGCCTCGATCAGAAGGGACGGCAACGGCTGCTCGAGCAGCAGCGGGCGTGTCCCCTGCAGCACCAGGGACATCAGCACGTGCCCGAACCCATAGGCGTGCCCGAGCGGGATCGCCGCCACCATCGTGTCGTTCGGCCGCAGGCCCATCGTGGCGCAGATGTTCTGCGCATCGGCCAGCAGCTGATCGGGGGAGACCAGCACCCCCCGCGGCCTCCCCGTCGTGCCGGAGGTGAGACGGACGATCGCAGCACCGGACAGGTCGCGACGGGTGACACCCGCGCTACTCGCCCGGCCGTCGGCACGGCGCGCGGGGATGAAGGCGTGCAGGCCGGCGAGCGACTCGCCCAGGCTCTCCGTCGTTCCGCCCAGGGGGCCGATGCGGCGGTCGAGCAGGCAGAACGCCGGACGGAAGGTGGCGATCAGATCGGCGATCTCTCCCCTCGCCAGGTCGGCATCCGCCAGCAGGGGGACGAAGCCGCGCTTCCACAGCGTCGCCACCGCCACCAGGTATGACTCGCTGTTGCGCGCCGACAACAGGACGAGGTCGCCGGCGTCGGGGCGCACCGCCGGCGCCATCCCGCGCGCGGCGCCGATCCGGACCAGGCGGCGCTCGGCGCCGACGAGGCGGCGCTCGAACGAATCGACGTCGAGCAGGGCGCCTCCGGGAAGGGTCCGCGCCACGGCACGCCCGGGGGTGGCCGTCAGGTTCTCGATGAGTCTGTCGTGGAGCGCCCTGGTCGAGAGGCCGGACATGACGGGCATTATATCCAAGGGGGGCGCGGGCGATCCGCGCAATCGCACCGGAAGCCGCGACCACGAAATGGGGGTTCGGGGCGCCGGCGGCCACTCCCGTCCCGGGCCGGCCGGGAGACGCCGGGGCGCCTCACTCCCGCCGCCCGAGGCGGCGCCTCAGCCAGAGGCGCAGGACCGTGCCGACGATGCGCAGCGTGTCGGCCAGGGCGCGGTAATGGCTCGTCGGCCGGCCGTCGACCACCCGCAGCTGGATCGGCATGGAGATCACGGCCAGCCCCCGACCGGCGGCACGCATCAACGCCTCCATCTCGGCTTCGTAGCGCGTCCCCAGGAGTCTGACCTTCTCGAGGAATCGGGCGTCGTACAGCCTGAAGCCGCTCTGCGAATCCGGCAGGTCGATGCCGGCGAACACCCGCAGCGAGGCGCAGGAGAAGAGGTTCATGGCGCGTCGCGCGCCGCGCATCGCCTCGAAATAGGAGGCGCGCGAGCCCACGATGATCGCCGGGCGCTCGCGGCGGAAGAGATCGACGAGGCGCGGGATGTCGTCCGGGTCGTGCTGGCCGTCGGCGTCGAGGGTCACCGCTCCCTCGAAAGTCGCGCCGCCCGGTCCGATCGCCGTTCGCTCGGCGAGGAGGCGCTCGAAGGCGCTCTGCAACGCCGCTCCCTTGCCGCGATTGACGGGATGCCTGATCACCTCGGCACCCGCGGCTCCGGCGCGCGCCGCGGTGTCGTCGCTCGATCCGTCGTCCACCACGATGACCCGCGCCAGATGCCTCCGGGTCCCGGCCACCACCGCGCCGATCGTCTCCGCGGCGTCGAGGGCCGGGATGATCCCCACCAGGTCCCTGGCGGCGCCGGCCGGAACGGGGGGTGTCAGGACGGTCCGCGCTGCGCGGCGATGTAGGCCGCCAGGCTGGTCACCGACGCCAGGGCCCGCCGTCCTTCGGCCGCGTCGGGAACCTTCAGGCCGTATTCCTTCTCGAGACCCACGACCAGCTCGAGCAGGTCGATCGAATCGAGATCGAGACCGCCGCCGGCCAGGGGGGCGTCGTCCTCGATCGTCTCGGGATCGACATGCTCGAGGCGCAGGCGGCGCACGATGAAGCGCTTCAGCTCGTCGCGTAGAGCCGGGTGGTTGCCGTCCATGAGGACGGTCATCATACAGCAGACGGACCGTCACGTTGCAAGGAGGAAGGGTGTCGTCTAGACTGACCGCATGACGGCCTCCCACGCCTGGCCCATCCGCAGGGGCGCCCGCGAGCGGTCGCGATGAGACGGCGGGTCGCCATCACCGGGCTCGGCGTCATCTCGGCCCTCGGCGGCACCGCCGCCGAGACCTGGGACGGTCTTCTGGCGGGCCGCTGCGGGATCGGGCCGGTCACACTCTTCGACACGTCGAAAGACAGGACGCACACCGCGGCCCAGATCACCTCCTTCGACCCGGGACGCCTCCTCTCCCTCAGGGATCTGCGCCGCGCCTCGCGTGGAGATCAGATCGGTCTCGCGGCCGCGCTCGCGGCGATCGAGGACGCCGGGCTGGACCTGGCGCGCCTCGATCGGCGCCGCCTGGGTGTGCTCATCGGCGGCGGCAACGGCGGTCTGCTGCAGGCGGAGGAATACCTGCGCGCGGCGCTCGTCGGAGCCCCGCGGGCGCCGTCGACGGCCCTGGGATTCTTCGCCTCGACCACGGCCGATCGGATCGCCTCCCACCTGGGATGCCGCGGCACCGTCATGACCGTCCAGAACGCCTGCTCCTCCGCCAGCCTCGCCATCGGGCTGGCCGCCTCCCAGGTCGCCTGCGGCGAGGACTCGATCGTCCTGACCGGCGGCGTGGAGATCCTGTCGCGCACCACCTACGCCGGCTTCAACGCGCTGCGCCTGGTCGATCCGGAGCGCTGCCGCCCCTTCGACCGCGACCGGCGCGGCCTGTCGCTCGGCGAATGCGCCGCGCTCATGGTCCTCGAGGATCTCGAATCGGCGCGCTCGCGCGGGGTCCGGGTCTACGCCGAGGTGGCGGGACACGGCATGTCGGCCGACGCGCACCACATGACCGCACCCGATCCACAAGGGGAGGGGATCGCCCGGGCGATGGCGGCGGCGCTGCGCTCCGCCGGGATCGATGCCGACCAGGTCGACCATATCAACGCGCACGGCACCGGCACGGAGCAGAACGATCGCGCCGAGACGCGGGGCATCCGCCGGGTCCTCGGCGGGCGCGCCGCGCGAATCCCGGTGGTGTCCATCAAGGGAATGGTCGGACACTGTCTCGGGGCGGCGGGTGCGATCGAGGCCTTCGCGACCGCGCTGTCGATCCATCACGGCATGCTGCCGCCGACGGTCGGTCTCGAGCATCCGGACCCCGAGTGCGACCTCGATTACGTCCCCGGCCGCGCCCGTGCCGTCCGCGTGCGCGTCGCCCTGTCGAACTCCCTCGCCTTCGGCGGCAACAACGGCACCCTCGTTCTGGTGAGGCACGAGCCATGAGTCCGGTTCCATTCAAGGTTCTCTTCGTCTGTACCGGGAACTCGGCCCGCAGCCAGATGGCCGAGGGGCTGGCCGACCACCTGGGAGAGAGGCTCATCGAGGCCCACAGCGCCGGCACGACACCGGTCGGAGTCAACCGCTTCAGCGTCGAGGTGCTGAAGGAGCGCGGCATCGACATCTCGGGCCATTTCTCCAAGGGACTCGACGAGGTGCCGGTCCCCTTCGACCTGGTGATCACGCTGTGCGACTCCGCGGCGCGCCATTGTCCGTCCTGGATCGGCGCCTACCCGGTCGAGCACTGGTCGACGCCCGACCCGACATTCGTGGCCGGCGGGCCGGAGGAGGTCCGGCAGGCGTTTCGAGACGTGCGCGACCGGCTGGCGGACCAGATCCGTGACCTGCTCGAGCGGGTGCGGGCCGAGCGCGGAGAGGACGGATGAGCGAGGGACCGCGCCGCGTGGTCTTGACGGGGGGCGGGGCGGTCAGCCCCTTCGGCCTGGGGATCGGTCCGCTGCTGGAGGGGCTGATCGCGGGGAGGACGGCGGTCAGGGGGAGCGCCGAGCCGGACGGCGCCGCCCGTGAAGGGGCTGCGGGCGGCGGCACCCCCGGTCCGACGGCGCGTGTCCGCGATCCGCTCGCGGCCGGCGCCTACGATCCAAACTCGTGGCGCCGCCTCGATCGCTGTTCCCGGATGGCCGTCCTCTCCGCGGCGCAGGCGCTCGCGGAGGCGGGTGCGGCCGAAGACGCCGGGATCGGCGTGGTCCTCGGGACGATGACCTCCGGCGGCGAGCCGTTGACCGACTACCTGACGACGCTCGTGCGCGAGGGGCCGCAGGCGGTCTCCCCGATGCTCTTCCCGTTCACCGTTCCGAACGCTCCCGCCAGCCAGTGCTCGATCCTCCTCGGCCTCAAAGGCCCCAACCTGACCCTCTGCCAGATGGAGGCCTCGGGGCTCGGGGCGATCGCCACCGCCGCGGCGCTCATCCGAAACGGCGCCGCCGACGTTCTGCTGGCGGGCGGGGCCGACGAGCACCCGCGGGCGCTCGGAGAGGCCTGGCGACGCTGGCGGATCCTGGCGCGCGGCGGCCCCGGTGGGTCCCCGGGTCCATTCGACCGGCGTGCGCGCGGCTTCGCGCCGGGGGAGGGCGCCTACGTCGTTCTTCTCGAGACGGAAGAGAGGGCCCGCGCACGCGGGGTCCGCGTCTGGGCCGAGGTGGCCGGCGCCGCGACGGCGCACGCCCAGGGGGCGGCGCATCGCTGGCCCTCCGACGCGAGCGAGCCGGCCCGGGCGATCTCCCAGGCCTTGTCGCGCGCCGGATTGCTGCCGGCCGATCTCGGCTACGTGATGGCCGGCGCCAACGGCGCACGCGAAGTCGATCGGATCGAGGCCCGCTCCTTCCTGGAGGCGTTCGGCAGGGTGACGCGCAGGATCCCGGTGAGCGGTGTCAAGGGAGCGGTCGGAGAGTCGGGGGCCGGATCGGCCTGCGGCGCGCTGGTCGCGGCGCTGTCAATCCGCGACGGCTTCGTGCCGCCGCTGGCCGGACCGGCCGATCCCGATCCGGACCTGGGACTCAACCTGGTCGTGGGGACGGCGCGCCACGGACCGGTCGGCTCCGTCCTGGTCAACGCCCTCGCAACCGGCGGCACCTGCATCAGCCTGGTCCTGGCCCGACCCCGCGCCTGAAACGGCGGCGAGCCGCGGATCAGGCCGACCCGGCATCCTCCTGATCCCAGGCGCGCCTCGCATCCTCCAGGATCCGGGAAGACTCCTCCGCTTCGTCCTCGGGCACGTAGACGGCGAACTGAGTGGTCACCGGGACCATCAGACCGGCGCCCCGGTTGAATGCCTCCTCCGCATCGATCGGGTGGGAGGCTCCGCTCTCATCGCGGTACGCGAGGATCGGATGCAGGCCGGCGCTCTGCAGAAGGCCATAGGCGACCGCCGCCTCCTGACGCAGCGGCTCGACCACGACCTCGCGGGCCCCGGCCAGCAGACGACCACAGGACTCGCAGGGGACCTCGTCCCGGGGGAGCACCGCGCCGCACGACGGACAGCGACTCATGACGACTCCATGCTACGCACGGCGCGTGGGCGCGTCAACCGACGAGGCGCCGAGGAGGGGGTTCGACCCACGGGACGCGTCCCCGGCGACCGCGGGGCCCGGCGCCGCGCCGTTCAGGCCCGCAGGCGGAAGACCGACTCGAGATTGCGCGTGGCGGCGCCGCCGACGGTCGTGGCGTCGATCCCGCGCAGGGCGGCGATCCGCTCGGCGACCAGGACGACGCGGGCCGGCTCGTTGCGAGTGCCGCGATGCGGATGCGGCGCCAGGTACGGGGCGTCGGTCTCGGTCAGGATCCGGTCGAGCGGCGCGTAGGCGGCCGCCTCGGCCAGGGCCCGCGCGTTCTTGAAGGTGACCGGGCCGGCGAACGACAGGTAAAATCCGAGGTCGAGGCCGAGGCGCGCCTCCTCGGGTCCGCCGGAGAAGCAGTGGAAGACGCCGCCGACGTCGGCGGCGCGCTCCTCCTTCAGGATGGCGAACGTGTCGGGCCAGGCCTCGCGGGTGTGGATGACGATCGGCAGGCCGAGGTCGCGTGCCAGCGCGATCTGCTCGCGGAAAACGGATCGCTGCCGCTCGCGCGGCGAGTAGTCGTAGTGGTAGTCGAGGCCGATCTCGCCGATCGCCACCGCCTTGGGGCGAGTCGCCGCTGCGCGGATGGCGCGCGCGACCTCCGGAGTCCATCCCTTCGCCTCGTGCGGGTGGACGCCGGCCGTGAAGTGGATGAAGTCACAACGGGCGGCCAGCTCGGCGCAGCGCGCCGCGTCGCCGAGATAGGAGGAGACCGTGACGACGTGGGCCAACCCCGCCGCCCGGGCGCGCTCGATCACCGCCTCGCGGTCGGCATCGAACGGCTCCATCGTCAGGTGGGCGTGGCTGTCGCTGTGCACCGATCGACCTACTTCACCCGCCAGCCGGGATCGACCGGCTCCTCGGTCGTCAGGATGAACGGGGTTCCGGAGGCGTCCGAGGCGGCCAGGAGCATCCCCTGCGAGACGACGCCGCGCAGCTTCGCCGGCTTGAGATTGGCGACCACGATGATCGTCCGGCCCACGAGCGACTCGGGGGCGTAGCGCGTGGCGATCCCGGCGACGATGGTGCGCGTCTCACGGCCGATGTCGACCGTGAGCTTGAGGAGCTTGTCGGCCCCGGAAACACGCTCGGCGGCGACGATCTTCGCGGTGCGGAGATCGATGCGGGAGAATTCGTCGAGGCTCACCTCCGCCGGGCCGTCGGCCGTTCCGGCGGACGCCGCGGGTGAGGCGGGCACGTCGGGAGAGCCGGTGGCCGTGGTCGGCGCGGCGCCGGCGGGCGCGACGGGGGGCATCCGGGCGACGACGGGCCTGGTGTTCTCCATGCGGGCCTCCGTGTCGGCCTGCGCCTCCTTGAGATAGGCGGCCTTGTCGATGCGCGGGAAGAGCGCCTCGCCTCGCGTGATGGCGCGTCCCGGCTTCAGCTCACCCCACGAGAAATGCTCCAGGCTGGCGGCTCCGGGGTCCCCCGTGACGCCGAGCCGCTTCCAGATCTCCGACGCCGAGCGCGGCATCACCGGCGCGACCATCAGGGCGACGAGGCGCAGGCCCTCCGCGACCGTGTAGAGGACCGACTCCAGGGCCCAGCGGCGCCCCTCGTCCTGCGCCAGCTTCCAGGGCTCGTTCTGCACGATGAAGCGGTTGAGGAGCCCCACGAACTCCCACACCTTCATCAGGCCACCGGAAAAGTCGAGTGCCTCGAAGCCCTTGACCAGGCCGCTCCAGGCATCGCGGGCGGCCGTCTTGAGCGGCTCGTCGCCGCGGAAGCGCGGGTCGGTCTTCGGCACCTTCGCGCCGCAGTAATCCTCGATCATCTTGAGCGTCCGGCTGAGTAGATTGCCGAGATCGTTCGCCAGGTCGGTGTTCACCCGCTCGATGAAGCCCTCGTCGGAGTAGTTGGCGTCCTGCCCGAAGACCATCTCGCGCAGGAGGAAGTAGCGCACCGGGTCGACGCCGAAGGCCTCGATGAGCGGCAGCGGGTCGACCGCCCCGCCGCGCGATTTCGAGATCTTGAGCGCGTCGCGGAGCCACCAGCCGTGCGCGACGACGCGCCGCGGCAGCGGCTCGTCGGCCGCCATCAGGAAGGCGGGCCAATACACGGCGTGGAAGCGCAGGATGTCCTTGCCGACGAGGTGGATGTCGGCCGGCCAGAAGCGCGAGTAGAGCTTGCGATCCGACCCGTAGCCGAGGGCGGTGATGTAGTTGCTGAGGGCGTCGAACCAGACGTACATGACGTGCTTCGGGTCGCCCGGCAGCGGGATACCCCAGGAAAAGCTGCTGCGGCTGATCGACAGGTCCTTGAGCCCCGACTCGACGAAGGAGACCACCTCGTTGCGCCGCGTTTCGGGAAATACGAAGTCCCGGTGCTCCCGGTAGTGGCGCAGCAGCGGTTCCTGGTACTTCGACAGGCGGAAGAAGTACGACTCCTCCTCGGTCCAGTCGACCTTGTGCCCCTGGTCGGGGCAACGACCCTCCACGACCTGGCTCTCCGGGTAGAACGACTCGCAGGAGGTGCAGTACCAGCCTTTGTAGGTGTCCTTGTAGATGTCACCGCCGGCCAGGATTTTCTGGTAGAGCCTCTCGACGCCGCGCCGATGGCGCTCCTCGGTCGTGCGTATGAAGTCATCGTTGCTGATACCGAGAGTGACCCAGAGGGAGCGGAAGCGCTCCACGACCTGGTTGGCGAGAGCCAGGGGCGTCATCCCCTTCGCCTGGGCGGCGCGCTCGACGTGCTGCCCGTGCTCGTCGGTGCCGGTCAGGAAATAGACCTCCTGCCCGGTCATGCGACGGAAGCGCGCGATCACGTCCGCCACGACCGTGGTGTAGGTGTGGCCGATGTGGGGCACGTCGTTGACGTAATAGATCGGCGTCGTGAGGTAGAACTTCCGCGCCATCACTCCCTCTCCCAGTAGATCTTCACGAAGCGGTAGAACTCCGACTCGAAGCTCTTGCGGTGATGGCGCTCGAGCGTCTCGCCGACCGTCGGCCCGACCTGCAGCAGGCGGAGGTACTCGTGGTACATGGCATCGGCGTCCCCTTTGGCGGCGAAGCTGCGCATCGCCTTGTCGGCCTCGAGCGCCGGGATCCGCAGGCTCGGGGAGCCGACCGGACCCCCCGCCAGGTCGAGCGCCCCCTCGGTCACATCGAGCACCACCTTGAGCATGCGTCCCGCCCTGACCTTGTCGTAAATCATCGTCCGCGCCTCCCGTGTCGCCGCGCCGGCCGCCGCGCCCGGCCCCCGCCCCGCCGGGCCGCCCGCCGGCCCGCGGCGCTCCGCCGTGCCGCGCTCCGGCCGGCCGGCGCGCGCCCGGACGGGAAGCGGGCCGCCGCCAGCCTCTGCACCTCCTTCAGCGGCACCCCGGTCGCAAGGGCCGCCGCCCGGCAGTCCTCGTACTCGGGGGTCGCCTGCACCACCTCCCCGCCGTGCAGCGAGACTTTCATGCGCACCCGGCCGTAAGGGGTGGCGACCGTCTCGATCCGCCGGCCGAGCTCGAACCGGCCCATCGGCAGGTAACGGAAACCGATCGTGGTCGTCTCGCGGAAGATGACCGAGCCGACCGCCTCGAAGCGCGGCTCGGGGCAGATGACCGTCACCAGTGTCCCGGGGCGATTCTTCTTCATCTGGATCGGCGTATAGAACACCTCCAAGGCTCCGGCGGCGAACAGCCGCTCCATGAGGTGGCCGTAGATCTGGGGGTTCATGTCGTCGATTGTCGTCTCGAGGACCAGCACCGTCTCCCGGATGGCGCCGTCGTTGAGCAGATCGCCGTAGAGGGCCCGCAGCAGGTTGGGGTGATGGTCATACTCGCGGGATCCGGCGCCGTACCCCACCTTCTGCAGCCGCATGGACGGCAACGGCCCGAAATCGCTCGCCAGCGTCACCGCCAGGGCGGCGCCGGTCGGGGTCACGAGCTCCCCCTCCACCTCGGTGGCGTAGCAGGGTCGCCCCTTCAAGATCTCGGCCACGGCGGGCGGCGGCACCGGGAAGGTCCCGTGCTCCATCGTCACCATCCCGCGGCCGACGTGCAGGGGGGAGCAGACGACCCGGGGCCAGCCGAGTCTCTCCAGGCCAATCATCGCGCCGACGATGTCGACGATGGCGTCGACCGCCCCCACCTCGTGCAGGTGGACCCGCTCGCGTCGGATCCGGTGCACGCGCGCCTCGGCGTCGACCAAAGTGTCGAAGGCGGCCAGCGCCCGCGAGCGCACCTCGGCCGACAGCCGGCTGCGCTGGATGATCCGGGTGATCTCCCGGATGCCGCGCTCGCCCTGGTGCGCGGCGCGCATCCGAACGTCGATCTTCGTCCCGGCGAGGCGGGCGCGGGTCACGCGCGAGGAGGCGACCGCATACCCGCCGAGCGGGAGCTTCCGGAGCTGCGCGCGCAGGTACCCCGCCTCGACGCCGAGGTCGACCAGGGCTCCGAGCAGCATGTCGCCGCTGATCCCGGAGAAGCAATCGAGGTAGAGTCCGCGCATCGTGGCGATCCTCGGGCGCCGGTGAGGTCCGGCGGCGCCAGCTCCCTTGAGGCCGAGCGGCCTCTGTCCCGGCGCGATGCAATCCCTCGGACGTGCCGTGCCGGCCGCCAGCCGTCTTTCCCTGACCTCGTCGCGAGGAGCGGCCATGCTAGCCGCCGACCCGGAAGGTGTCAAGGTCGCCCCGAGGCGTTATATTGAGGCGCATGGATCGCGACCTGGAACGCTGCGTCGATCTCGATCGTCGGCTGGTGGAGGCGGCGAAGGGGATCAAGATCCTCAGCAACCTCGACTGGCCGGCGACCTTATGCGCGGAGTTCCTGAGCGGGTGGCAGGCCGGGTCCCCGAGATTGCCGCAGGTTCCCCACCCGAGGCACGACTTCGGGGAGAACGTGGCGGTGCTCGAGACGGTGATGGCGGAGTGCGACCCGGCCCATCCGGTCGGCCACTACATTTGGAGGACCGCGGCCTCCTACGTCACCGCGGCCCGCATGCTCGAGAGCCGCGGGACCCCCGCCTTCACCGAGATGTCCTGCGCCCTCTACGGCCGGCCGGGGGACGATTTCGGGCGCGCGGGGCTGACCAACCTGGACGCCGCGGAACACTTCATCCACGCCACCGACGATCTGGCCGCGGTCTGCGCCCTGGAGGAGACGGACCTGTGCGTGCTGCCCTCCTACGTGGCCTCGCAGCTCAGGGAGAAGGTCGCCGCCTTCTTCAAGGACCACGAGATCGAGGTGACGATCGACCCCGGCCTCGCGGCCAAGGCGGCGGCGGGGGCGCGCCGCCTGCGGATCCGGAGCGCCACCTGCTTCGCCCCCGCCGACCTCGGACAGCTCCTGCAGCACGAGGCCTTCGTCCACACCGCCACCATGTTCAACGGCCGCGAGCAGCCGTACCTGAAGTCGCTGGGGCTGGGGGCCCCGCGGACCACCTGCACGCAGGAGGGGCTGGCGACCTTCGCGGAGCTGATCACGACCACGATGGATCTGAGTCGCCTGCGCCGGCTGGCCCTGCGCATCCGCGCCGTGCAGCAGGCTCTCGACGGCGCCGACTTCATCGAGGTGTTCCGCTTCTTCCTGGAGTCGGGACAGAACCAGCGCGACTCCTTCCAGTCGGCGCGCCGGGTCTTCCGGGGCGGCGATCCGCGCGGACGGATCGTCTTCACCAAGGACGTGATCTACGTCCAGGGGCTGGTCTTCACCCACACCTTCCTGCGCAAGGCGATCCAGTCGGGGAAGGTGGAGTACCCGCACTACCTGTTCGCCGGGCGGCTGACCTGGGGGGACGTGATCTCCCTGGAGCCCTACTTCCAGAACGGCTTCATCGCCGGGCCGCTGTACGAGCCGGAGTGGGTGGCGAACCGCCTCTGCCTGGCGGCCTATCTGACGTATTCCATCTTCGCCAACCGGATCCACCTCGGAGAGATCCGGCTCGAGGACTTCCTCGCCGGCGGCTGACGGCCGGCCGCGGCCGTCTCAGGCCTCCCGCAGGCGCCCGATCAGCTTCTTGAGAAAGATCTCCTTCGCCTTCAGCGTCTCGCGCATCTCCATGCTGTCGGTGTCGGCGATCTCCATGCGCAGATCCGACAGGTAGCTCTCCAGCACGTCGAGCAGCATGGCGGCCTCCTGCGCGACCAGATCGATGCGGATCATCGTCCTCCCCCCCCGGCCCGCCTCAGGCCCGGCGCTCGACCGGCACGTAGGCACGCTCTCTCGGGCCGGTGTAGATCTGCCGCGGCCGGCCGATGCGGAAGGCCGGGTCGTGGCGCATCTCCTGCCATTGCGCGATCCAGCCGGCGAGGCGCCCCATGGCGAACATCACGGTGAACATGTTCACCGGGATGCCGATCGCCTTGTAGATCACCCCCGAGTAGAAGTCGACGTTCGGATAGAGCTTGCGGCTGACGAAGTACTCGTCCTTCAGGGCGATCTCCTCGAGCCGCATGGCGATCTCGAGAAGACGGCTCGGCCCCTTCATCCGCTCGACCACTTCCGTGCAGGTGCGCTTCAGGATCGCGGCGCGAGGGTCGTAGCTCTTGTAGACGCGGTGAC
>DASTNM010000173.1:0-5153 GCA_035762745.1 Candidatus Polarisedimenticolia bacterium | reverse complement strand
ACGGGAGCCTGGTGGACGAGAGGATGACGGTGCGGGACGAGGATGCCTACAGGACCGCCAGGGATCTCGCCCGCCTGGAGGGGATCTTCGCCGGCATTTCCGCCGGCACCGCGCTGCACGCCGCCATCGAGGTGGCACGGCGGGAGCGCTCCGGGCATATCGTCACTCTCCTTCCCGACCGGGGAGAGAAGTATCTCAGCACCTCCCTCTACCCCCGCGGCCCCGACCCGGCCTGAGGGGCCCGGCGCGCGGAGGCCGCCTTGCGATCCCGAGCCCTCGTCATCCAGGTGGTCGCCTGTGAGACGACCGAGAAGGCGCGCTCGGCCTACCTGGCGGCCGATCGGCGGGCCGACCTGGTCGAGATCCGTCTCGACCTGATCAAGGACCTGCAGCCGGATCGGATCCTCGCGGCGAAAGGGAAGCCGAAGCTCATCACCGTCCGCAGCCGCGAGCAGGGGGGCGCGGCGCGTGCCGCCGACAGGGAGGCCCTGCTCCGCAGATCCCTGGCGGCCCGGGTGGAGTATCTCGATCTCGAGCTCGGCGACCAGGACCTGCCCGCTTTGTTGCGGCGCGGGCGGACGCGGCGAATCCTCTCCTACCACGACCTGAACACCACGCCCGGCGACCTGGAGGCGATCCACGCCCGGATGCGCTCGGTCGCCGGCGGCGCCCTCGTGAAAATCGTCACTTATGCCGACGCGGCGACCGACAACCTGCGCGTCAGGGATCTCCTGCGCTCGAGCGAGGCGAGGAACCTCATCGCCTTCTGCATGGGGCCCAAGGGGGTGCCGAGCCGGATCCTGGCGTCGCACTGGGGCTCCGCGGCGGTCTACGCGCCCGCGCGCGGTGCCACGCCATCGGCTCCGGGCCAGGTGTCGCTCGAGGATCTCCTCGATCTCTACCGTGCCGACACCATCGACCACGACACGCGACTCCTGGGGGTGGTGGGGTCGCCGATCGGCCATTCGCTCTCCCCTCTGATCCACAACAGGGCCCTGGCCGCGCTCGGCCTCAACTATCGCTACCTGCCGTTCGAGGCGACGACGCTCGGGGAGTTCCTGCCTCTCATGTCCGAGCTGCGCGTCTCGGGCCTGAGCGTCACCCTGCCGCACAAGGAGAAGTTCCTGCCCTACCTCGAGAGCCTCGACGAGACGGCCCGTGCCGTCGGGGCGGTCAACACGGTGGTCAAGACCTGGAACCGCCTCGAAGGACACAACACCGACGTCGAGGCGGCCCTCGCCCCTCTGCGCTCGCGGATCACGCTCGCCGGAAGCCGTGTGGCGGTCCTCGGGGCGGGCGGGGCGGCGCGGGCCCTTCTCCACGGCTTGACGACCGCGGGGGCCCGGGTCACCCTCTTCAATCGTACCCCGGGGCGGGGGCGCGATCTGGCGCGGCGGTTCGGTGCTCGAGCGCTGCCCTGGGGCCGGTTGCGGAGATTCCCCTGCGACCTCCTGGTGAACGCCACCTCGGTCGGCCTGACACCCCACACGGACGAGAGCCCGATTCCGGCCTCCTGGGTCGCGGCCCCGATGGTGTACGACATCATCTACAACCCGCCCGAAACCCGGCTCCTGCGCGAGGCCCGGAGAAGGGGAGCCGCGACGATCGGCGGGGTCGAGATGTTCGTGGCGCAGGGGGCGGCGCAGTTCCGACTGTTCACGGGGCACGAGGCGCCTGTCGACCTGATGCGTCAGGCGGTCCTGGAGGCGCTGGGGGAGTCCGCGCCCGCGCCCCCCCGCTCCTCCAACCGCCGACCCGGAACGCGCCGCTCCCCCCGCTGAGGCTCTCCCTTCCCGGCGGACGCGGGGCGCCCCTGCCGTCATTGACACCCCGGAGAGGCTGTAATAGAGTAACCGGGCTCATTTCGGGAGATTTGCCGTGGACGCCCGGCCCATCGGCGAGGATGGTTTTGCGAGCCTCACGATTCGCGAGGCGGCCCGGTCCTGCCCGAGCAGACTGTTTCATTCCACAAACCAGATTCCGTATTGGTGGCGCTGATCGACCGCCCGGCGGGTGGATGATCCGCCCGTCGCTCCCGGATCGCCTCGCTGTCCGGGATGGGCGGAGCCGGAGGGAACTCTCCGGCGCGCGGATCGGGCGGCGTCGTGCAGCGCTCCGTCCGGCGCGCGTCGGTTATCCGGAGTGAGCGGAGGGGACGTGGCCGACAGGAAGGGGACCAGGGGGGCGGCAGCGGGAGACCCGGACAGGGCCCTGGCCTTCATCGATGCGCACTTCGAGGAGCATGTCACCGACCTGCAGGAGTACCTGCGTGTCGACAACGTCCTCACGCATCGCGATCGCTGCGACGAGGTGGCGCGCCGCCTCAAGACCGAGATCGAGGCTCTCGGAGGACAGGCGTCCATTCTCGATTACGGCGATCTGCCGTTCGTGTACGGCGGGCTCGATGCGGGCGCGCCGCGCACGCTCGTGATCTACCGCAATTACGACGTCGTCCCGCCGGAGGGGGCCGACTGGTCGGCGCCGCCGTTCTCCGGCCGGGTGCGGCGGATCGAAGACGTCGGCGAGTGCCTGGTGTCCCGCGGGGCCTGCGATCCGAAAGGGCCGCTGGTCGGGACGCTGCGTGCGATCGAGGCGGTGGTGCGGTCGGAGGGCCGCCTGCCGGTCAACCTGATCTTCCTGCTGGAAGGGGACGAGCAGCTCGGCAGTCCAACGCTCCCGAAGGTGATTCGCGACCGGCGGCGGGACCTGAAGGCGGCCCAGGGGGTGCTCTATCCGAAATTCTGCCAGGGGAAGGGTGGCGACCCGGTCCTTCCCCTCGGCGTCAAGGGGATGCTCCTGCTCGATTTCATCTGCTCGGGAGGGGCCTGGGGGGGGCCGACCCGCAGCTCGATCCACAGCGGCAACGCCGCCTGGGTCGCCTCGCCCGCCTGGCGCATGGTGCGCGCCTTGGCGACCCTTCTGGACGAGGACGAGACGGTCCTGGTCGATGGCTTCTACGACGACGTCGTGCAGGTCATCCAGGAACCTCCCGAGCGCCAGGAGGAGCGACGGGTCGCCGTCATCGAGGACCAGTACGAGTTCCTGCGCTCACGCCACGTGCTGCGCTTCAAGCATGACCTGCCGCCGGCGGCGCTGTGCAGGAAGTACCTCGGGAACCCGACCTTCAACATCGGCAACATCCTGATCCACCGGAGCCGCGCCTGGTCGCAGTTCCTTCTGCCGTGCGAGGTGCGGGCCCAGGTCGACGTCCGCCTCGTCCCCGACCAGGATCCGGCGACGATCTCCGACGCCATCCGCCACCACCTGAAGGACCACGGCTTCCCCGACATCGAGGTGGTGACGCGCCTGGCCTACCCGCCCTGGTCGATCGAGGAGGACCATCCGCTCGTCCGGACCACCCGGCGGGTCTACCATGAGTTCGGAAAGGAGGCGGAAATTCACGCCTCGAGCGGCACGTCGCAGTCGTTCAGCCTGTTCCACGAGATCGGGCTGCCGCTCGTCGTGGCGGGTCTCGGTTCGGGCGGACGTTCGTTCCACACCAGCGAATACGCGTCGATCGCGGGGCTCAGGGAGTTCGAGAAATCGATCGTGCGCTTCCTGCACGCCTTCGACGGCACGGGAGGATGAGATGAGGATCAAGAGCTTCAACGAGAGAGCGAGCGCGCTCGTGGCAGCGCTCGGCCTGGCCGGAATGCTGGCCTCATGCGCCACGCTCGAGAAGAACCCGAACGTGGCCGGCACGTTCAGCGACAAGTTGAGTCCATACAACTACAAGGACGAGGGGGACCTCGTGCTGATGGTCGTGGGCGTGGAGGCGGCCCGCTTCATCCGCAAGGAGCCGTACTTCCCGCTCTTCGTGCAGATCGCCAACAAGACCAAGGGGACCTTCTCGATCAACCGCGAGTCGTTCACGCTCGAGGACTCTCTGGGCCGCCAGTATCCGATGGCCCCCGCGCGCGACGTGGCGGAGAAATATCCCCGGATCGACCTCGACCGGGCCCTGTTCCGGCAGAACCGCTCGATCACCACGACCGGCGCCGACGTGTACAACTTCATCTCGAGCAACTTCTTTCCCACGACCTCTGGACGCGGCCTGCTCATCGAGCAGGTGTCTCTGCCGCCGTTCAACTACATGGAGGACATCCTCTATTTTCCAATCCCGGAGAGCGGCCTCAACGGCGTGCCGCTGCGGCTGCTGTTCAAGGTCCAGTCGCTCGAGGAGCCGATCATGGTCCGCTTCGAGGTGCCGAAGACGCTCGGGATCTTCGAGAAGGAGGAGGGGGCGAAGCAGTGAGATCGGAGGGCTACAATCTCGATCCGGCCGACCTCCGGGACCTGGCGAAGCAGGGGAACATCATCCCGCTGTGCCGGGAGATCAGTGCCGACCTGCTGACCCCCGTGGCGGCGTTCCTGCGTCTCGCGCCCGGGGCGCGCCACCCGTTTCTCCTCGAATCGGTGGAGGGCGGCGAGTCGGTGGCGCGTTACTCGTTTTTGGGTCGCGACCCTTCCTCGGTCGTGAGGGCCCGGCTCGACGGCGGCGCGGCCGGGGATCCGATCGAGGCGCTCCGGCGGGCGATCGCCCCCTGTCGCGCCGTCCGCTTCACCGGCCTGCCGCGCTTCACGGGCGGGGCCGTCGGCTACCTGTCGTATGACGTGGTCCGCCTGGTGGAGCGGCTGCCGACGCCGGTGCGTGACGACCTGCGCCTGCCCGACGTCCTGTTCGGCCTCTACGACACCGTGGTGGCGTTCGACCACCTCAGGGACTGCCTCCAGATCGTGTCGAATATCCGCACCGAGGAGAACGGCCGGCGGCTTCCCGAGCGCGCGCTCGCCGAGCGCTACCGCCGCGCCCGCAGTCTGATCGAGACCACGGAGCGTCGTCTGCTCCGGTCCGCGGCTCCCGCGCGGCGCCGCGGGCGGAGCCGCGGGCGCTGGTCGGCCAACATCAGCGCGGCGCGCTACAAGGACAACGTGCGGCGCGCCAAGGAGTACATCCGCGCCGGCGATATCTTCCAGGTGGTGCTGTCACAGCGCTTCGAGCGCCGGGCGGCGGCCGGTCCCTTCGCCATCTACCGCGCCCTCAGGCGCATCAATCCGTCCCCCTACATGTATTACTTCGACTTCGGCGAGGTCAGCCTGGCGGGTGCCTCGCCCGAGATGCTGGTGCGCGTCGAGGGAGATCGGATCCGCAC
>DASTNM010000172.1:0-4497 GCA_035762745.1 Candidatus Polarisedimenticolia bacterium | reverse complement strand
GGTCAGCGTCGAGGACGACATCTCGAGCCGGCGTGACATCCTGCGCGGTGACGCGCGCGTGCGCTGGGGGAAGAAGGGGCGGCGGACATGGATCGGCCTGTCGCTCGAGGACGAGAAACGGGACTACACGACGGACAACGTCTTCGACGCCTTCCACTTCGATCGCCACGATCGCCGGCGCTACACGAGCCTCACCTTCCACGCCGATCTCAGGAAGGGCTGGTTCCTGGCGGCGCAGGCCGAGCGGGACACCAACCGGTCCACCTTCTCCACGCCGACCGGCCTCAGCTCCGATCCGAGCGACACGACCGACTACACCGAGAACCTCGTGCAGCTCGGCCTGGGATACCTCTTCGAGCCCCGTCAGCCGCGTCGCAACTGACGCAGGATCTCCCGCGGCCCCGGACGCTTGCCGTGCATCAGCAGGCCGAGGCGGAACAGGGCCCCGGCCAGGCGCAGGGCCAGGACGACACCGGCCAGGAGCGCGAGGATCGCGATCCCGACGTCCCACCACGGCACGCGCCCGCTGCCGCAGCGCAGCATCATGGTGATCGGCGAGGTGATCGGGAACCACCCGAGGACGCGCGCCACGACGCCGTTGGGGTTGTCGATGATCGGGATGGCGGCCGCCGTCGGCGGGAGGATGGCCGCAAGCGACCAGATGGCGGCGAGCTGCTGGCTCTCGCGCGCGCTGCTGCCGAGCACGCCGGTTCCGGTCATCAGGCTGCCGATCATCAGGAAGCCGAGCAGGAAGAAGATGAGGCAGAGGAGGAACAGCCTCGGGTCCAGGGCCGCCAGCACGGCCGCCGCCACCAGGCTGGTGGCGAACCCGGCGACGGTGAGCCAGACCAGGAGCTGCAGCAGCCCGGCGGCGCCGAGCCCCAGGAGCTTGCCGAACAGCAGCTGGTGCGGCCGCACCGAGGAAAGGATCACCTCGATGACCCGGTTCTCCTTCTCCTCCGACACCCCCTGGATCAGGTAGCCCGCGCTGATCATCAACGACATCATGAGCAGCAGGCCGAACGCGAGCGGGATGCCGAGACGGCCGGCGCGCGCCGTCGCGTCGAGCGGCTCCACGCGGCCGTCCCGGCCCAGCACGAAGAAGGCCGAGGCGGCCGAATCGATCGGGCTCTCGACGCGCGTCCGGAGATCGTCCGGCACCCTCCCCATGAGGAGCGAGCGCTCCAGGAGTCTCCCCAGCGAATGCTCGGCGCGCTTCCCGGCCACGCCGAGAGTCACCTCGTCCGCCTCGTACGACTCGATGGCGCCGCGGGCGACGTAGTCGATCGGCAGCAGGTAGAAGCGGTCGATCGTCCGGCCGCGCAGCGCCTCGAGCGCTTCGGCGCGCGTCGCGAACGGCCGGAAGCGCATCGGGGCGGCGGTCGCGTCGAGCAGCTCGCGGGCCGCCTGCAGTCGGGGATCGGAGGGAGCCAGACTCCCGAGCCCCGTCTCGGTGCGCGGCGCCCCGCCCTCCGCGTCCGTCTCCGACTTCTCCTCCGCCTCCGGCCGCACCACCCCGGCCAGGTCGACGATCCCCACCGCGCCCCCCCCGGCGGCGCTCTTCTCCATGAAGTAGGCCGGCAGGAAGGCGAACAGCCCGAGGTAGAGGCTGGCGAAGAACGGCATCCCGAAGGTGACGACGAGGTAGGAGCGCCGCCTCACGGTCGAGCGGAGCTCCCGGCGCATCACGACGCCGACCTTGCTCATGAGGCGCCCCCGGCATCCGGCCGCGCGGCCCGCGCCCGGCGCACGGTGTCGATGAAGATCTCCTCGAGCGGCGCGCGCCACACCTCGAAATGCTCGACGGCGAGACCGCGGGAGAGGAGGATTTGCATCAGATCACCTGGCCGCGCCCCCGGCTTCAGGACGACACGGCTCAACCCGCCCTGCTTCTCCACGCGCTCCGCGAGCGGCAGATCCCCCAGCCCGCCGTCGCCGTCTATCCCGACCAGGACCGCCGGGACGTCGTGCCCCCGCCTGATCTCCTCCAAGCCCCCGTAGAGCACCAGGCGGCCGTGGTCGATCATCGCCACCCGGTCGCACAGCGTCTCGACCAGGGGCATCTGGTGCGTCGACAGGATCACCAGGCAGCCGGCGGCGCTCCGCTCCCGCAGAAGCTCCTTGACGAGCACGGTGTTGAGCGGATCGAGCCCGGAGAACGGCTCGTCCAGGACGAGAATCGCCGGGTCGTGCAGGAGCGTCGCCGCGATCTGCACTTTCTGCTGCATCCCTTTCGACAGATCGTCGACCCGCCGCCTGCCGGCCTCCGCCAGGCCGACCCGCTCCAGCCAGAGACGCGCGCCGCGGCGCGCCTCCGGGCGCCGCAGTCCCTTGAGCATCCCGAAGTAGACCAGGACATCCTCGACCCTCTCCCTGCGGTACAGCCCGCGCTCCTCCGGCAGGTACCCGATGCGGTCGAGGTCGCGCCGGTCGAGCGGCCGGCCGTCCAGGAGGATCGACCCCGAGTCGGCGGGGACGATGTCCATCAGGGCCCGGATGAGGCTCGTCTTCCCGGCGCCGTTGGGGCCGAGCAGGCCGAAGACCTCCCCCGATCGGACCTCGAAGGAGACGTCGTCGACGGCGACGGTGGTCGCGTAGGCCTTGCGGAGGCGCGAGAAGACCAGGGTCGGCATCGCCCCGGGATTATAGCGGCAGCGACGATCCCGCGTCGCGCCGCGGGGCCGAGCGAGCCTTCCCGACGCTTGCAGATCGGCCCCAAACCTGCGACAATAACGTGGCTTCTGAGAACAGCGTTGCAGCGGACGAAACGCCACCCGCGGCGAAACGAGCCGGTCACCATGAGCAAATCGACCCCCCAGACGACCACCGCCCGGCCTGTCCGTGCCGGCGAGCAGCCGTTCCACTACCCGCTGAAGCGCGAGTTCGTCGAGCCGGACTGGCGGCGCCTGCCCGGCTACCAGGAGGTGACCCGGGACGAGTGGGAGAGCGCCCTGTGGCAGCGCAAGCACACGGTCAAGAACCTGCTGGAGCTGCACGAGGCCATGGGCCACTTCCTCCCCGAGTCGCTCATCAAGAGCGTCGAGCGGGACCAGCGGGATCGCGCCACGATGTCGCTTTTGATCCCCCCGCAGATGCTCAACACGATGAACGAGCAGGATCTCTGGAACGACCCCGTCCGGCGCTACATGCTGCCGGCCTTCGACGACCGCGACCCGGACTGGCCGAGCCATCCGAAGGCGCAGCGTGACAGCCTGCACGAGGCCGACATGTGGGCCGTCGAGGGGCTGACGCACCGCTACCCGACGAAGGTCCTGGCCGAGGTGCTGTCGACCTGCCCGCAGTACTGCGGCCACTGCACGCGCATGGACCTGGTCGGCAACGACACGCCGCAGATCGAGAAGCACCGCTTCGAGATCCCGCAGACAGAGCGCTACGCGAAGATCCTCGACTACCTGCGCCGCACACCCCAGGTGCGCGACGTGGTGGTGTCGGGCGGCGACATCGCCAACCTGCCGATCGCCTCGCTCGAGAGCTTCGTCTCGGCCCTGATGGACCTGCCGAACATCCGCGACATCCGCCTGGCGACCAAGGGGCTGATGGGCCTGCCGCAGCATTTCCTGCAGGACGACGTGCTGCGCGGGCTGGAGCGGCTGGCGAAGAAGGCGCGCGAGCGGGACGTCGACATCGCCATCCACACGCACGTCAACCACGCGCGCTCGCTCACGCCCCTGGTCGGCCGCGCGGTGCGCAAGCTCCTCGAGATGGGATACCGCGACGTGCGCAACCAGGGGGTGCTGATGCGCGGCGTCAACAACAGCGCCGAGGCGCTCCTCGATCTCTGCTTCACCCTCCTCGACCACGCGAAGATCATGCCGTACTACTTTTACATGTGCGACATGATCCCGAACGCCGAGCACTGGCGCCTGGCGGTGCACGAGGCGCAGGCCCTGCAGCACGACATCATGGGCTACCTGCCGGGCTTCGCCACGCCGCGCATGGTCTGCGACGTCCCCTTCGTCGGCAAGCGCTGGGTGAACCAGGTGCGGGAGTACGATCGCGACAACGGGATCACCTACTGGACCAAGAACTACCGCACCGGCATCGAGGCCGACGACCCGCAGGCGCTGACCCGCCGCTACGAGTACTACGACCCGGTCTACACCCTGCCGGAGTATGGGCAGGCCTTCTGGCGCAGCCAGCGCGCCCCGGTCTGACGGCCCCGGGCCCCGCGGCCCGCGCCTCTCCGACCCGGCCTTCCTGTGATAGACTCCCCGGCCCGCAAGGAACAGGTCCGGGATGTGCGCCCATAGCTCAGTTGGATAGAGCGTCGGACTACGAATCCGAAGGTCGCAAGTTCGAATCTTGCTGGGCGCACCACCTGATCCCGCGTGGCACGAGCAAAGGCAAAGCGGGGCTCGACTGGAGGAAGTCGCGCGAAGGGACCTTCTCTTTTAGCGGATGTCGGTCTTCTGGATCCAGCCCGGCCACTGGACGAAGTCGCCGTTCGAGAAGACGATGTCGCAGTCGAACGAGTCG
>DASTNM010000171.1:0-8594 GCA_035762745.1 Candidatus Polarisedimenticolia bacterium | reverse complement strand
GAGGCGATCGGCGGGCGCCAGCCGGCCGCGGAGACCTCCTCGGCGGTCTCCACATTGAGCGTCTTCCATAGGTTGATCCCGAAGAGCACCAGTCCCGCAAGCTCCAGGATCCCCGAAACGCCGGTCACCCTGAGCCAGGCCGGACCGTACAGCCCGGACAATGACTGGAACGAGACGCGCATCAGGTTGCCGACCGCCAGGAGCCAGAAGGTGAGGTCCCTGAGGCGCGCCGAATGGAGCGGCACCCCGCGGAACACCGGGACGATCCGGCTGGCCATCCCGACCATGACCGTGGTGATGAATCCGACCGTGAGGGCGTGGCGGTAGGCGCCGACGAAGGCATGATCCATGTTCGTGCCGCCGATCGCAAGCACGGAGAAGGCGGCCAGCATGGCGGCGGAGATCAGCAGCCAGGCGTAGCCCAGGCGCAGAAACTTCTCGTAGCCGCGATCGATTCCCGGCTCCCGCTCGCCGGTCGTCGAACCGAGGATCCCGAGCGCCCAGGTGAACAGCGCCAGGCAGACCGCCACTCCAAGCCCTCCCAGCCCGAACGCCAGCCTCGCCACCGTGCTCCCTCCTCCCAGGTAGGAGGCCTCCCCGATGGTCATGACGGTGACCGAGGCGGTCAGCGGGATCGCAACGGATGCCGCCACCTCCGGTCGATCCTTGAGCCCCATGAAGACCGGCAGGGTCCGCAGAGAGACCCCCAGGATCCACGAGGTCACGAAGCCGACGAGGAAGGTGGTCAGGTAGGGAATGTTGAGGTGTGGCGGCACCTCGAAGCCGGCCCGCGACGCCAGGACCCAGGCGTGCAACAGGTTGAGCAGGGCGGAGATCAGGAGCCAACCCGATCCGATCGCCAGGTATCTCTGGTAGGTCTGCATCGCCGTCGCCTGCCGCGTCAGGATCCGCCCGACCATCCAGGCGAAGAGAGCGCAGCCGCACAGCTCGAGAAGGGCACCGCCGACGAGGAAAGCCGAGCGGATCGCCGAGGGATCGAACGACTGCGCCGTTCGGGAGATCGTCCCCGCCACCAGCAGGATGAAGGAGGCGGACGCGAGCCTGTACGAGGGGAGCGGCACCCCGGTCAGGCGCGGCAGGACGTGGTAGGCGACGCCGACGACGAACAGGCCGACCCAGCCGAAGAGCTGGTAGTGCCCGTGAACCTGGATCAACCCCCTGCCGATCCCTCCCAGCCGTCCGCTCAGGGCCATGAGGACCAGCGCCCAGGCGCCCAGGGCCGCGCCGCCGGTGAAGGTGAACAGGAGCGCCGCCTTGAGGAAGCGGCGGTAGAGGTTCTCGTGCGCCAGCTGCCGTGGGGAGATCGGCGTCTCGACCGGCGGCGCGCCGGAACGGACCGCCTGGCGGAGATCCTCCATGAGGCGCGGCAGATCGACATGATGCACCTGCGCGAACCAGGCGAGCGGCTCGATCGGCCCCTGCGCCCCGCCGCAGCCCATCAGTCCATGGCGATCGAAAACGCCGAGGGTCGATGGGTACCGGGCGATGACGTCGCGCACGCACATCTGCGGGTCGATGACGATCGCCTCCGGCCCGGCATCGCGAGCGCCGGCGCCCTCTGTGACCTGCCCGATCGCCGCCAGCACCTCGGCGAGGTCGACCTTGTGGGCCCGGCAGGCGAACTCCAGCGGGTGGGCGCCGCCGCAGCAGGCGTCGAGGCCGAAGCGCGCCAGCACCGCTCGTGCCTGGGGGTGGCGCTTCAGGATCTCCGCCACGGTCAAGGTGGGATCGATCATCGGGTGGCCCTCCTGTCGGGCCCTGATCCGCGCCGCATCAAGAGGCGGGCAGGGCATGCCCGGCTCCCGCGCCGGGCTCGTAGGCGCACAGGGTGTCTTCGGCGAGGTAGTCGCCGGTCTGGGCGTAGGCCCGGGCCCGGGAGCCGCCGCACAGCGCGCGGTACTCGCATCGCCCGCATCGCCCGCCCAGCCTCCCCGGATCCCGCAATGCCACGAAGAGCGGGTGATCTCGATAGACCGAGACGAGCGAGTCGGTCCGCACGTTGCCCGCGGTGAGCGGCAGGAATCCGCTCGGCTGGATCGCGCCCCGGGAGCTGATGAACAGGAAGCCGGAGCCGTCGTTCATCCCCGGGACGAACCGGCCGCCCCCGGAACCGGGCGCGGCCGGGCCGGAGAGCAGGCCCTGGCTCTGCAGCGTGACCCGGCGATAATGCGGTCCTTCGGTCGTCTTGATACGGAACGGCGCACCGATCGCCAGGCGGCTGAGCCACTCGAAGACCCGCTCGCACTCCGCCGCCGTGATCTGCTGGCCGGCGTTGGCCCGGCCGGTCGGCACCAGAAGGAAGAGGCTCCAGCGACGGGCTTCGAGCGAGGAGACGAGTTCGGCAATCGCCTCGAGGTCTTCGAGGTTGTGGCGGGTCAGCGTGGTGTTGATCTGCAGCCGCAGCCCGAGGGCCACCGCCGAGGCCGCTCCTTCGAGCGACCAGCGGAACGATCCCTTGATCCCTCGGAAGCGGTCGTGGATCTCCTCGTTCGAGCCATCGAGGCTGATCGACACCCCATCCAGGCCAAAATCACGCGCCCGCAGCAGCGCCGCGTGGGTCAGGAGCGGCGTGCCGCTCGGGCTCAGATTGGTCACGAGGCCGGCCTCCGCGCCGGCCCTGATCAGCGCGTGGATGTCGGGACGCTTGAGCGGGTCCCCGCCGGTCAGAACCAGGAGGGGCCGGCCGAACTTCCGGATCTCGGCGATCAACCCGAGCCCTTCGCCGGTCGTCAGCTCACCCTGCTCGCGCTCGGGGATGGCGGAGGCGCGGCAGTGGACACAGGCGAGGTCGCAGGCCCGCGTTACCTCCCAGATCACTAGCAGAGGGGAGGCGGCGAACTTCTCCCGGCCGCCGAGCGCCCCGTCTCCCGTCGACATCACGCCGTCCCTCCTCGCCCGTCGCGGCGGCAACCCGTCGCGTCGACCCTTCGCCGTCAAGAATGCGGCGGCGGGATCCGGGACGGTATGATCTGGATCAGCGGGTGCTATGATGCCGCCCGCCCTGACGCGCTCAGGAGGTGCCGTGCAGTCCAGCGAGAGAGAGAGACCGTCGATCCCCTGGGCCGCCATTCCGCTCTTCCAGTGCCTGAAGCCGGCCGAGCGGGAAAGCCTGCGCCCGCTCGTGCGGCTGAAGTCCTACGACGAGGGAGCGGTCATCTTCAGGGAGGGCGATCCGGCCCTGATGTTCCACTTCGTCCTCGGAGGCCGGGTGAAGATCATCAAGGCGGCCGCCGCCGGCCGCGACATCATCCTCGAGATCTTCGGCCCCGGGGATCCGGTCGGGGCCGTGGCGGCCTACGAGGAGCGGGACTTCCCGGCCACGGCCGTCGCCTTGGAGTCGACCAGCCTCCTCTCGATCCCGCGCCAGGAGCTGTTCGCGCTTCTGGTCGCCAACCCGATGCTGGCGCGCGGGCTCCTGCTCGGCCTCACGCGCCGGATGGTTGAGATGACGCGCAAACTGGCGGAGCGTTCCAGCCGTGTGGAGTATCGTGTGGCGCGCCTGTTCCTGACGCTGGCCGATCGGGTCGGGCGCCGGGACGGGGAGGCGCTCTTCATCCCGGTGGCCCTCAGCCGGCAGGAGATCGCCGACATGGTCGGCACGACGCAGGAGACCGCCATCCGGATCATGAGCCGTTGGGGGAAGGACGGCCTGATCGTCACCGGAGAGAGCGGGTTTCGCATCCCGAACCGTTCCAGACTCGAGGAGATTCCGCCGGGCGACTGAGTCGCCATGATCCGGATCATGTGCGGCGCGGGCCTGCAGGCCGAAGAATGGGCGGCGCTCGTATCTTGAACCCCGGGGTCGCTTCGGTCCATGGAGGACCGGGACGCCGCCCGGGGTGAATCTTCCGGGGCTCAGGCCCTCCGAGGTGCTCATGCGATTCTCGGCGCGTGGCGCGATCCTGGTCCTGGCAGTTCTGGTCTTCCCGTCGGGCTCCAGGCCGGGGGCCGAGGAGCTCAGGGAGACCACCTGGTCCTTCTCCGGCGAGGCGCGCTTTCGTCCCGAATGGCGGGACAACGCCGATCTCAATAGCGCGGTCGACGATGACCTGCGCCAGGGCTTCATGCGCCTGCGCCTCGGCGTGACGGGGAAGGTGCGGGACGATGTCACGCTGTTCGTCCAGGCGCAGGACTCGCGCGTGGCGGGGGAGGAGACCTCGACCGCGTCGAACCAGAAGAACCTCGACCTGCACCAGGGGTACGTCGCCGCGGCTCTCGGCGCGGCGAAGAGCCTCACCCTGACCCTGGGCCGGCAGGAATGGGCCTACGGCGACCATCGGTTGATCGGCAACTTCGTGTGGGACAACGTCGGCCGGGCCTTCGACGGCGCCAGGCTGCGATTTGCGCGCGCGCGTTTCTTCCTCGACGGTCTGCTGGCGCGGATCACGAGTCGGCCGTCGGGCGGTGGGGGGAGCACCGGCAGCGACCTGTACGGCCTCTACGCGCAGGCGGCTCCCCGCAAGGGAGCGGAGTACGAAGGGTACTGGCTGGCATACGCGGACGACCTGCTGGCCGCGGGCGAGACCGGCGCTCCCGGAAAGACCAGGATCAACGCCGTCGGGGGGCGCGCCAAGGATCGCCTCGGGCGCTTCGATTTCGTCGCCGAGGCCGTCCTCGAGCGGGGGGATTTCCGGGGAGATTCACTGCGCGCCCACGCCGCCGCGGGACAGGCCGGGCTGACCTGGGGTCAGGGGGTCAAGGTGCGGACGTTCGGAGGTTATGATTTCGCCACCGGCGACCGGAATCCGGCCGACGGCCGACGGGAGGAGTTCTTCAATTTCTTCCCGACGAACCATCCCCACTACGGGTACATGGACTATGAAGGGTGGCGCAACCTCAAGAGCCCGTATGGAGGGATCGGCGTGACGCGGGGCCGGCATTACGTCCAGGCGAAGGTGCACCGCTTCGCCCTCGAGCAGGCGCGCGGCCCCTGGAAAAACGCCGGCGGCGACGTCCTCGGATCCGATCCGACCGGTGCCTCGGGGAGTCAGGTCGGGCGTGAGCTCGATCTGACCTACCGCCTCGCCTGGCGCGACCGGACGACGGTGGAGTGCGGCTACAGCCGCTTCGAGCCGGGTCGGTTCGCACGGCGGACGCGCGGTGGCGACCCCTCCGGCTGGGCTTATGTGATGCTCACCTTCGGCTTCTGAGGAGAGTTCAGGATGGAGAGATCCGAGAGGCGTTCGTTCCTGGCCCGCCTGCTGATGATGACCGGGCTCGGGATGGTCGTCGCGTCGACGGGCGCGATCGCGGCGCGTTACCTCTACCCGCTCAAGGCGCTCAAGCGACGGCGCACCATCTTCCTGGCGCCCGCCAACGACATCCCCGCGGGCAAGGGCCGGCCGTACCGGCTTCCGGACGGCGGCACCGCCCTGGTCACCGACACCGGCCAGGGGATCGTGGCCCTGTCGGACGTCTGCCCGCACCTCGGGTGCAAGGTGCATTATGACTCCGCGCAGGGGAGGTTTCTCTGCCCCTGCCATGGCGGCGTTTTCGAGAAGGACGGCCGGGCGATCGCCGGGCCGCCGGCCGACGAGGGGAAGAACCTTAAGCGCTACGCCGTGTCCCACGTGGGCGATAACCTGTTCGTCGAGATCGAGGAGACGGTCCAGCTATGAGCAACGAGCCGGTGCCGCCCGATCTGGAGCCGGTGGTCCCGCTCGGCGGGCGGCCCCTGCCGCCGGCCAGGACCCGCTACGGCCGCTGGCTGCAGCGGCGCGTGCCGCTCGACCTCGAGGCGCTGCGCTACTACTCCAACGAGCCGGTGCCGAATCACCTGAAGCACTGGTGGTGGTGCCTGGGGGGAACGCCGGGGATGCTGTTCGTCGTGCAGGCGGCGACCGGGATCCTGCTTTCCTTCTACTACGTGCCGGATCCGACGCAGGCTTACGAATCGGTGCAACGCGTGACCAACGTCATTCCCTTCGGCTGGTTCCTGCGCAGCATCCATCGCTGGTCGTCGAACCTGATGATCGCGGCGGTGATCCTCCACATGATGCGGGTCTTCTTCACCGGAGCCTACCGCCGGCCGCGCGAGCTCAACTGGATGATCGGCGTCGGGCTTCTGGGGGCGACGCTCTTCTTCGGCTTCACCGGCTACTCGCTGGTGTACGAGCAGCTCTCATACTGGGGAGCCACCGTCGCCGGCAATCTCACGGAGGCGGTGCCGGTGGTCGGTCCGTACCTGGCCCGGCTCCTGAGGGGCGGCGAGATGGTCGGCGACAACACGCTCACCCGCTTCTTCATCCTGCACATCGGCATCCTGCCGGCGCTCATCACCGGGCTCCTTGGGGCGCACATCCTGTTGTTCCGCCTGCACGGCGTGACGGAGTTCGAATTCGAAGGCCCTGCGCTCCGGGCCTCGGGGCCCACGAAGACCTTCCCCTTCTTCCCCGACCACGTGATGACCGAGCTGGTGGTCGGGATCGGGCTGGCTCTGGTGCTGACCTGCCTGGCGGTGATCTTCCCCGTCGGCCTGGCCGAAAAGGCCAATCCTCTGATCACGCCGGCCCACATCAAGCCGGAATGGTACTTCTTCTGGACCTTCCGCTGGCTCAAGCTCACCGGGCTCACCTTCGCGGTGCTGTCGATCGGCTTCTTCGGTTTCCTGGCGCTCGCCTGGCCCTTCCTCGACGCGGCGATCAGGCGCCGGCGTCCGGCCAGCGAGATCTCCGTGACCCTCGGCGTCGCCGCGGTCCTCGCCCTGACCGTGCTCACCCTCTGGGAAGCGCTGGCCACTCATTGAGGTGCCGTCATGACCCTGGACCAGAAACGCACCATCGTCGCCGCCCTGTCGTTCCTCTTCCTGATCTCTCTGTTGATCGTGGCCTGGGTGGAAGGGGGACAGCGACGTGTTCAGCCGCGCCCGAAGCCGGTGGTGGGCGAGACCAGCGCCAAGTGCCTGCGCTGCCACGAGCAGAAGACGCCGGTCGTGGCCGCGCAGTGGAGCGACAGCCGGCACGCGCAGATGGGCGTCGGGTGCTACGAGTGCCACCGCGCCGAGGAGGGGGACCCGGACGCCTTCCGGCACGAGGGGGCGCTGATCGCGACCGTGGTCAGCCCGAAGGACTGCGGCGGCTGCCACGGCGACATCGCGCGTGAGTTCGGCGCCTCGCACCACGCGCAGGCCGCCCAGTTCATCGGCAGCCTCGACAACGTCCTGGGCGAGGTGATCGAGGGGCCGCTGGCGGCGGCCAACGGCTGTCGGCAGTGCCACGGATCGGTCGTCTCCTTCGTCAAGGAGAGCGACGGCAGCGCACGCCAGGACAAGAACGGCAAGCCGATCCTCGATCCGGCCACCTGGCCGAACACCGGTATCGGACGGGTCAACCTGGACGGCTCGCGCGGCGCCTGCTCCGCCTGCCACTCGCGGCATGCCTTCAGCCGGGCGATGGCCCGCCAGCCCGAGGTGTGCGGCAAGTGCCACATGGGTCCGGATCATCCGCAGATCGAGATCTACGAGGAGTCCAAGCACGGCATCGCCTTCCGCACCCGCATCGAGGAGATGAACCTGAAGTCCGACTCCTGGGTGCTCGGCGTCGATTACAGCGCCGCACCCACCTGCGCCACCTGCCACATGTCGGCGACGCGCAACCAGCCGGTGACGCACGATGTCGGCGCCCGCATCTCGTGGACGCTGAGGCCGGTGATCAGCAAGAAGCTCGAGAACTGGGAGAAGCGCCGCGAGGCGATGAAGGACACCTGCCAGAACTGCCACGGACCCGACTTCGTGGCCTCCTTCTACACCACCTATGACGCCACCATCGAGATGTGGAACAGCAAGTTCGCCCAGCCGGCCCAGAAGGTCATGGACACGCTCCGCGCGCGCGGCCGCCTGACCCCCACCCCCTTCGACGAGGAGCTGGAGTGGAGCTTCTACCGCCTCTGGCACCACGAGGGCCGGCGCGCCCGCATGGGGGTGTCGATGCAGGGGCCGGACTACACGCAGTGGCACGGCTTCTTCGAGGTGGCCGAGCGCTTCTACTTCGATTTTCTGCCCAAGGCGCTCGAGGCGTCGCGTGGCGACGTCGAGGTCGCCCGGGTGATCAAGACGATCCTGGATTCTCCCGAGCACTCCTGGAAGAAGGGGATGTCGGCCGAGGACCGGGCCCGCATCGACGCCTTCTACAAGGATCGTTACGGTCTGACGAGCCACTGAGGGGGGAGGGCATGGAGCCGCGGTTCCGGCCGGCCGGGGAGTCCGACGTCGACCGTCTGCTCGGCTTCATGCGCTCGCTGTATGCGGTCGACCTGCTGCCCTTCGACGCCAGCGCTTCACGACCGGTGCTGGAGCGGATCGTCCGCGATGCGTCGCTCGGAAGTGTCTGGCTGGTCGAGATCGAGGGGGAGCCGGTCGGCTACGTCGTCCTGACGCTCGGCTACAGCCTGGAGTACCTCGGCCGTGACGCCGTCATCGACGAGCTGTACGTCGATCCGGCCTGGCGTCACCGCGGGATCGGCTCGAAGACGATCGAGTTCGTGGTCGACGTCTGCCGCTCCCGGGGCGTGCGCTCCGTGCACCTCGGCGTCCATGAGAAGAACCTCCGGGCGCAGGCCCTCTACCGCCGGGCAGG
>DASTNM010000170.1:0-3613 GCA_035762745.1 Candidatus Polarisedimenticolia bacterium | reverse complement strand
AGATCATAGCGGCGCGGGTCGGTGATCAGGGTCAGGATGGCCGGGATGTCGACGACCTCGCGCCGGATGAGACGAGCCGCCCTCAGACCGGCGCCGACGATGAGGTTCGGGTGCTCGGCGCGCACGCGTCTCACCGCGTCGGCCGGATCCGGCTCACGGTCGAGATCGACGACGCGCACAGGAACGCCGGCGTGCGCCTCCAGTGCCCGGACGAATTCTTCGTACGGGAACGGGTCGCGGGTCACCAGGGCCACGATGTCCTTGTCACCGGGACGCTTCAGGCGAAAACTCACCAGCCGCGTGCGGCCCGCCTCCGAGGTCATCCCTTCGTAGGTTACGGAGCGCAGTCCCGCGCTCTGGGCGGCCACGGAGCAGACATGATGCGGGGGAATCGCGGGGAAGCGGTAATGTCCCCGGGCGTCGGTGATCGCCCGCATGGTCTCAACGCCGTCGCAGCTCAGCGTCACGGCTGCACCGGGGAGCGGCGCCCCGGAGGAGTCGGCGACCACTCCGGAGATCGTCGCGACCTCCGGTGAAGCGTGAGCCGTGATGCCCAGGTACAGGCAGGCAAGGGGGGCTGCCGCCAGAACAATGAATCGTCGTGTGCGCATCATCGCGACCTCCAGGGCGCCCTGGACAACGCCCGGCCTTCAATGGAATCCCGCACGGAAGTGTCTGCGTTCGTGTGCTCACTTATAGAACGCTTCGGTCGGCAGGTCAATGGGCGAACGGCTCCCGCGCGGCATCGGCACTGCGTCGTCGGTCATCGCCGCGTGGGCAGTCAACCCGACTAGTGCTGGAACGCGTACGAGACCTTGAGGAAGATCGACCGGTCGGTCTGCATGAGGTCGTGGTTGTCGGTCACCACCCCGTTGTCGCCGTACCCGACGAAGAGAACGGTCTGCCAGTTGAGGCGGTAGCTGTACAAGAGGGACCCGAGAAACGAACCGTCGCGCGCGGGCACGGGGACGCTGTACAGGGCCGGGTCGCGGGTCGTGGTGACGTACTGCCCGATCAGGCGCAGGAACGCGCGCGGGCCAAAGACGTACACGACGCGCAGGCGCTCGATCTCGGCGGTGTAGAGGCGGCCGAGCGCGGCGCCCCGGTCGAGGTCGAGCCACTCGCGGACGGCGTCAGCCACGAACGTCAGGTGGTCGAAAGGGCGAACGGTGGCCTCGAGCGAGACGTTGGCGCCCCGGCCGACGCGGCCGTTCTCGAAGTCGATCAGATCGCCGGCCCGACCCTGCAGGGTGAGGCGCGGAAAGCGCCGCCCGGGGTCGAATTGAACTAGATAAGTCAGGAAACGTTGGGTCAGCAGCCGACCGGCGGCCATCACCTCGTTGTCGTGCACCTCGAACTGGCCGGTCAGGTTGTGGCTGCCGAGGACGAAAATGCCCGGGTAGTAGTCGTGTCCGAGGTCGCCGCCGCCGATCAGGTCGAATCGATCCGCCACCGCATAGGTCCGCACGAAGTTGAGCGGACCGGCGGGATAGAACCGCAGACCGCCCGACGCCAGGCCCTCGCGATAGCCTACCTGCGGGACGAAGCCGAGGTCGGCGCGGAAGTCGTCGCCGAATTCGGTGTAGCGCAGCTTCGTGTCGTAGCGGCGCTCCTGGTGGTCCCACTCGAGACTCGCGGCGTGCGCGCCGGCGCCCGGCCCGAGCGAGAACGGGGCGGCCTGGAACGCGTCGGGGTTCTTGGTGTCGCTGTACAGGAATTGACCGGTGATCGTATCCACCGGTGTCGGGCGCCATTGCCCGTCGGTACCGAGGACGCGGTTGTGACCGCCCCCCGCGATCTCGCGGTCGGTGAACATGAAGCTGCCGAAGGAGAGGCCGAAGTCGCGGCGCACGCGGCCGAGCGCGACGGTCGAGTGGAAGTCCTGCGGCGCGAAATCCGAGAACGATGGACCGGGCAACACCACGAGGCCGCCGCCCTTGTCCTCGCCGGCGAGGACGGTGTAGGACGTGTCACCCTGCTTCCCCGTGGCGCGCAGGCCCCACTGCGGATCCGTGATGGTCCGCGTGTAGACGACCTGGATCGGCGAGTTGAGCAGGTCGGAGCCCTCGAGGAAGAACGGGCGCTTCTCCGGAAAGAACAGTGCGAACCGCTGGTTGATCGCGATCTGCGGCACGTCCGATTCGACCTGCGAGAAGTCCGGCTTGAGTGTGGCGTCCACCGCGCTGTTGGCCGTCAGGTTCCACTTGAAGTCGATGCCGGCGTTGGTGTCCGTGGGGTCGGTGATGTAGGGCGACTGCGGGTCGGCGGGGTCGGCGCGGTGCTCCAGGCGCGAGGCGGTGGCGTAGGGCGCGGCGACGACGTGGTGCGACGACGGCAGGCCGGTGATCCCGGTCAGCTCCTGGGTGTGGCAGATCGTGCAGTTCGAGCCGCGCTCGATCGGCGCGCTGTAGAAGCCATAGCGGAAATCGCGCGGGTAATTGCGCCAGATGAGGATGCCCCAGGTCTGCGGATCGGTCGCCGGGTAGCGCAGCGTGCTGAACGGGACACGGAACTCGGCCTGCCATCCCGCGGCGGTGATCTTCGCCGCGGTGTCGTAGAAGAAATCGGGGGACGGGTCCTCGTTGCCCGTGGCGTCGTCGTAGAGGAGGTCCCCCTGGATGCCGCGCGGGTTGACCCGGATCTCCATGGCCGTGCGCCTGTCGTTGCGAGTGTCGAGGAAGATCGCGATGTTGTCGTCGGTGCCGATCACGTTGTCGCGCTCGACGTAGGGGGCGCGGATCTTCGCCGGCTCCGGATCGTCGGCCTTGATCCCGATGTAGAAGTAGTGGTCGTCGTAGACGAGATACGCGGTCGTCTTCACCTTGGCCGGAAGGTTGTCGCCCGGCGTCGTCTCGTAGAAACGATCGATGACCAGGGCGTCCTTCCAGCCCGGGTCTCCGAGATCGCCGTCCACGCCGATGGCGGCCGACGTGCGCGGCAACATCCGAGGCTCGGGGGGCGGCGGCACTTCCGCGGCGCGCGCCACGCCCATGACGAGGACGTTGACGGCGAAGGCCAGCACCGCTCCGCGTCCCGGGCTGGCCGCGGTGGGAGGGCGCCCCTCACACGCGCTTCGGATTCCTATCCTCTCCAGCACGACAACCTCCCGCCCCGGGAGCCGGGTCTCTTGGAGACAACGCCGATCCGGACCCCACGGTTCCCGGAGGTCCGTTGGAGCGGGATGGAACGCCTTGCAATTTTCTAGGGGCCTGTCCGGGAGTCTCGCGGCGGCCGGGCGAAACAACCGATGAACCACGACACGACGCTCACCACCATGGCGCCGAGGATCGCCCACCCGATGGAGTCGACCTGGAAGCCGGGGACCAGCCAGGCGGTCAGGACCAGCCCAAAGCCGTTGACCACGAGGTAAAACAGACCGAGCGTCAGGATGGTCAGCGGCAGGGTCAGGAGCACCAGGATCGGCCGGATGACCGCGTTGACGAAGCCGAGGATCAGCGCGGCGATCGCCAGCGCCTGCCACGACTCCGAGTGGATCCCCGGCACGATCGAGGTGCAGACCAGAAGCGCTACGGCGGTCGTGATCCAGTGGGCGAAGAAGCGGGTCATGATCCCTCCCGGGCGGCGCGCGACATCGGCCTAGGCCGTCAGTCTA
>DASTNM010000169.1:0-8583 GCA_035762745.1 Candidatus Polarisedimenticolia bacterium | reverse complement strand
CGGCGTGAAGACACAGGCGCCGTTCTCGCACGCGTCCTTCGTGCAAGCGTTCTGGTCGTTGCACACCACCTCTACCCCGACGCACTGACCGTTCGCGCTGCACGCGTCATCCTTCGTGCAGGCGTTCCCGTCGTCGCAGGCCGTCCCGTGCTCCTTCACAACGTTCGAGCAGGCACCGGTCTGCGCGTCGCACGTGTCGTCGGTGCAGGGATTGCCATCGTCGCAGTTCACGACGGACCCGGGCTTGCAGGCCCCCTCTTGGCAGGTCTCCTGACCGTTGCAGGCATCGTGATCGCTGCAGAGCGCGTCGCCGCCCTCGTCGATCTGGCCGTCGCAGTCGTCATCGATCCCGTTGCAGATCTCATCGCCGCATGGCGCCAGGTAGTGAATCAGCACCGCCTCGAGGCTCGGGGTGAGGCCCGGGTTGGTCGTCGTCAGCGCGGCGCGGTACTGCAGGAACTGCGCGTTGGGGCTGGAAATCGCGTTGTCGGTGCCGAGGCCCGCCCAGTCAGACCAGGTCTCATCGGGCGGGTTGGTGTTCCCGGACCGCGTCTCGATCGAGAGCCCGGTTCCTTCCGGCACGCCCGCGGTCGGGCTCAGGTCGACCCAGCGGGCGGGGCTGCCGGCGTCGAAGATGCGGGAGAGAAAGATCGTCGACTCGGCGTACGGGGTCATCCGAATCCAGTCGACGGTCAGCACCTTGCCGCCGACGAACATGTCGCTCAGGATGGGACGCATGTCGACCGCGGGCGAGTTGGTATGCGTGACGACCGGAGTCCCGTCGACCGAGTAGATGACGCCGGGTAAGGTCCAGTCGATACGAAAGCGGTGCGCGGATCCGAGCAGGCGTCCCGCCATCGTGCTGTTGCGCTCGGTCCCATTGTTGGTGCTGGCGAGGATGTTGATGGCGAAGATGTTGGTCCGGAAGATGGCCCAAGGGGGCGTCTGCAGGGTCTGGCCGAAGCCGATCGACTCCGATGCCCCGCTGTAGGTGGCCGAGAACTCGACCGCGCGGCCCGGTCCGAAGACGGCATCGGTACCGACCCGGGCGCCGTCGAGGGTCAGGACCCCGCCGGCCAACGTCGCCGTTCCACCCGGCGCCCAGGGGACGATCGACATCCCCGTCGGGAGAGCGCTGCCGGAGAATTCGGCGCCGAAGGCCGGCGCCAGGATCACTTCTCCATTCGCGGTCTCGGCGATGTAGCCGCCGGCGTCGAGGGTGCCTGCGCCGAAATCGGCTGCGGTCGTATCCTCGAAGGTCGAAGGCAGGCCCGAAGGGGCGATGGAGGAAGCCGTCTCTCTCGACGCGAGCCCGGAGGCCGACCCGACCCTCCCCACGACAAGGCTGGGGAGGAAGGCGATCAGGATGAGCGACAGGAACAGGATAAGGATTGAAAGACGCGAGCCGCCATTGGACTTGCCAAACATCGGACTACCTCCTCCCCGCCGCGCACGGGCTCGACGGCGGACTGGTCCGCCGGAGCTCCGGGGCAGGGTAGCGCCCGGCTAATGCCAGGGAGCAGTGATGATTGCGGTGGAAGAAACTACAGGACGGTTCCAGTCCCAACCTCCGTTCCTCCCCCGAGAGAAAGAGGTTTGCGACATGAGATCTCAGTGCTGCAACCTGCAAACGCGATCGAACTGCACCGGCGGCGGATCAATCCGGACACTGAGGGCGTTAAGCGGCCCGCCCCTCCAGCCCCGATGGGCAGATCGTCCAGCAACCACGGGCGACGTTATGGTTTGCTCTATACGCCCATGCGCGAGATCTGTCAATTTAAATCGCCCCCTGTTTCGCCGGCTGCAACAGGTTCCATTCAAGGATTGGCGTCCAGTGCCGATGATTGATTGCGGACGGGGTCTGGCGGCAGGCACGGAGGCGTAACTCTCTGCGAACCGGGGCGACCTGGCTCCGATCATTCCTCGTCTGCCGCGCGTGCCTGGGAGGAAGGCGGTATGAAGCGCATCCTGTTCGTGGACGACGAGCCGCTCGTTCTCGAAGGTCTGCGGAGCGCGCTGCGCGAGCAGCGGAGCAATTGGCACATTACCTTCGCCACGAGTGGTCAGGAGGCCCTGACGGCCTTAAGGGCGAACCCCTACGACGTGATCGTCAGCGATATCCGCATGCCGGGGATCGACGGCGCCGCGCTGCTCAGGAAGGTGCAGGACGAGCACCCCGACGTGGTGCGCATCGTGCTGTCGGGCCAGGGCGAGGAGGGAGCGGCGCGCCGGACGGTGCAAATCGCCCACCAGTTCCTGGCCAAGCCCTGCGAGGCCTCCCTGCTCCAGGAGGTGATCGAACGGGCCTGCGCCTTGCGGTCGCTGCTCAACGACGAAGGGCTGCGTCACGCCATCGGGCAGGTCGGCCAGCTCCCGGTCCTGCCGGCCGTCTACAAGGCCCTGACGCGGGCGCTCGAGGACCCGGCCGTATCGCTGCGGGACATGGGGGCGATCGTCGAGCAGGACTCGGCACTGTGTGCCAAGCTCCTGCAGATGGTCAACTCGGCTTTCTTCGGCCTGCCGCAGCGCATCAACAGGATCGAGGACGCGGTCAGCTACCTCGGGACCGACGTGATCAAGGGCCTCGTCCTGATGACCGAGGTGTTCCGCGAGGCCCACATTCAGAGGCTGCCGGCCTCGAGCCTCGAGGACCTGCAGCATCATGCCGCCCTCACCGCCCGCATCGCCAGGCGGCTCCTGCCGGAGCGTGAGCAGCAGCAGGAGGCGTTCATCGCCGGCATGCTGCACGACGTCGGCAAGCTGGTCCTCGCGAGCCGCCTCCCGGAGCAATTCGCCCGCTTGTTCACCGAGGCGCGCGACGCCGGCCTGCCGATGCACGCGGTCGAGCACGGCAAGGGGGTGGTCACCCACGCCGAGATCGGCGCCTACCTGCTCGGCCTCTGGGGTCTCCCCTACACCATTGTCGAGGCTGTGGCGCACCACCACGCGCCGACGCGCGTCGCGCAAAGGAGCTTCGGCGTGCTGGGGGCGGTCTACGTCGGCAACCTGTTGGCGCACGAGCAGGAGGGCGCCGGGTCGGGAGGCAAGGTGGTCCCGCACGATCCGATCGACGAGTCCTACCTGGCGTCGGTCGGCGCGGAGGACGAACTTCCCGCTTGGCGGGAGATCGCCGTCGAGGTGGCCGCGGAGATGATCGGGATTTGAAGACGGGCGGCCACGTCGCCGCCTGCCTCAGGGCCGCCATTGATCCAGCAGCGTCCTGCCGAACGAGAAACGGGCCGCGAGCTTGAGATAGCCCGCCGGGCGCACGCCCGTCTCGATGAAATCGTCGTTCCCGTTGGCGAAGGCGAGCTTGCGGGTGCGCACCACACCCGCCTGCGCCAACAGGGCGACGTTCCTCCCGGCTCGCCAGTCGACCTCGCCCAGCATCTGTGTCTGCACGAGGCGCAGGAAGACAGTCTGCGGCTCACCCGGGAAATCCCCCTGGTTGGAGACGCGATAGCGGTTTCCTGCGACGGTGAGGCGTAGCCGCAGGTCCAGATCACGACGCCAGCGATAGCGCGCCACGACCGAGAAGGGCAGCGCGCCGGTCAGAGTCCACTTCGGATCGAGCGTCCAGATCGCCCCGAAGAGCGGCAGCGCCAGACCGCGGCCGAACTGGTGCGTGAAGGCGCCGCCGTAGAGCAGCAGGACCCTGCCGCTCAGGCGGTGCGTACCCAGGCCGATGGCCGAGAAGCGTGCCTTGGCGTCGTGAATGGTCTCCTCGTCCTCTGCGACGCTCGCGCCGATCGAGCCCCAATAGAGATTCTTCGACCGGCCGAGAAACAGGCCGGAGAAACGCAGCGCCCCGGTCTCGAGGCGACGCTGGCGCGCCAGGAAGGAGATTCCCGGGGAGGCGGTCGCAAGCTCGGCCTGAGCGAAGAGCTGGTAGCCAAGCAGGTCCCGCCCCGGACGCAGGTGCGTGCCGCCGAGCGGCACGAGCGCGCTCAGTGACTCCGAGTGCGTGCCGTAATCCCCGCTGACGTCCTCGAATGGGCGGCTCGCCGTCCGGTCGAACGCCACGTCGACGCGTGGCCGGAAAAGATCCAGCTCGAGCTCCTCCTGGGCCCGCAGCAGCCCGCCGCCGAACGCTCCCAGCGCCCCGAGGACCACGATCCAGCGCACGCGTGCTCGCATCCGCACCTCCTCATTCAATGGACCTCATGTATCACAAGCGACCGACCGCGTCGAGAGAACTGTAGGCCCTTGACCGCACGATACACCTGAGCGCTTTCCCGGCGACGAGTTCGCCGCGCCGCACGTGATGAAATCTGCGCGAAGGAAGTCCACAAACCGCTTGACAGTCATGCGCAAATGGCGTATTACCTGAAAACATTCGAGGGGACTTTGATTCTATTCTTCTCTTCTGTGTCCGCGCGGGGGGGTGTGGATGGCAGGGTGAGCAAGGGAAGAAACTCGTAGAGGCTGGAAGGGGCAGTCCGGCGGCGGTCGCTGCCCTCTGTTTTCACCAAGCCGTGCGGGCGCTCGAAAAGCAGTCTTCATCTTGGCAGGGCAGGTAATTCGATCTCATCAGCTGGTTACTTGACCTACTGACACTTGAAGGTTGACCTCTCCGGGTGCTCGGAGAGGTTTTTTTATCTCGTCTTGGTCGGCCATGAGCCGATCGGCACTCATTCAATGCAACCAATGAAGCCCTTTCCCAGAGAATCTGGGCAGGAGACTCCCATGATGCTCCACACGACTGGAAGGACCCGGCAGGTACTCGAGCGTCTCCCCTGGCTTCTGATCGGCCTGATCTCCCTGTTCCTGGTCGCGGGGGCGGGCCCGGTCCTGGCCGACTGTACGGATAACGACGGAGATGGCTACGGGTCGCCGGCCTCCTCCGACTGCACCTACGACACGCTCGACTGCAATGACTCCGATGCCGCCGTGAACCCGGGGGCGACGGAGATCTGTGATTCGATCGACAACAACTGCGATGGCTCGATCGACGAAACCTTTCACGTCGGCGAGGGCTGCGCGGTCGGGGATCCGACGGGCTGCTCGTTCGGCGACGCCGGCGGCTGTTGCCTCACCGCCGGCGTGAACGTCTGCCGGCTCGATCACACCGGCACCTTCTGCCAGGTGGGGGTCGAAGGCCCGACGCATCACAGCCAGGAGGGGCCGGCCGGCTCGCCGAGCTGCTTCGACCTGGTGGACAACGACTGCGACGGATTGACCGACCATCAGCAGGCCGAGTGCCAGTCCGCCGAGCTGTGCAACGGGTTCGATGACGACAACAACGGTCTCGTCGACGACACTTTCCCAGGGCTCGGGACCGCCTGCGACAACGGTCTGTCCGGGGCCTGCAAGAGGTCGGGCACCGTCGTCTGCACCGACGACCAGCTCGGCACGCGCTGCAACGCCCCGATCGGGACGCCGACGAGCGAGAACACCCCCGGCGAGGGGGCGTGCCTCGACGGCATCGATAACGACTGTGACGGCTTGACCGATCTCGCGGACCCGGGCTGCCAGCAGGCGGAGAAGTGCGACGGCAAAGACAACGACGGCGACGGGCTGGTGGACGAGGACTTCACCGACCTGGGCGATCCCTGCTCGGTCGGGGTGGGCGCCTGCCAGGCGAGCGGCGCGAAGGTTTGCAGGTCGGACACGACCGGCACGGAGTGCGGCGCGGTCCCGTCCCTCGCCGGCACCGAGGGCCCCTCCGGAGCGACCTGCACCGACGGCATCGACAACGATTGTGACGGCCACACGGACGGCGCCGACTCGGGATGCAGCTCGGCGCTCCTCCAGGCCTCCTGCGCCCTGCCGTACGTCGTCGGCCAGCCGGGCAACGACTGCAACGGCAAGCACCAGATCGTCTTCAGCACCTCGGGGGCGGGCCCCGACGCCGTGGTCACGGCCGAGCTTCTGGCGCTCGACATCAACGGCAACATCCTCAGTGTCCTGCCGGTCAGGAACGGCGACCTCGCCCAGCTCGCCAGCCGGCTCAGTCCGGCTGACTTCAAGGCGGTCAGCAGGACCACCAAACGCATCACCACTCATCAGGTCTTCGCGCCGATCCCGATGCTGCGGGTGACGGTCAAGGACGGCCTCAACCAGGCGCAGGCGTTCTGCTCCAACATTCCCTACCTGCAGGTTCTCGAGCCCTCCGGCACCGTGGTGAGCGAGTCGCAGGGCGACGTGACCCACGTCCTGGCGGCCATCCCCCTGGTCAATCCGGCAAGCCTGATCGTCAAGGTCGACGGGGTCAACATCTTGCCGGCGCTCTCCATCAATCCGGCGACCAAGTTCCCCGGCGGCCCCTATGGCGGCAGCGTCGTCATCCACGGACAGACGGTGACCGTCTCCGACCTCGTCGTCGGCAGCGCCGCGGTGGGCACGCCCAGCTCGAACAGTCTGACGATGAACCTGTCCGGTCTCGGCTGCGGTGGCCACATCGTGGTGGTGGACGCCGACAAGCGCCCCGGCTCGTTCCCGGACTTCCCCGCCGCCGCCTGTGACAAGGACGACATCCGCGACAAGGCGACCTCGATGGGCTTCGCCATCCAGATCGACTCGCCGACGCCGGGAGAGGTCACTTCGGCGGTGCCGACTCCGGTCACCGGACGGATCTGCCACGGGCGACCGATCGCCAGCGCGCAGATCAACGGCCTGCCGCTCGACACCTCCGGCGCCACGTTCACGCCGGGTGACGGCGAGGATTCGGCGGACACCTACATCCTGCCGATCAACACCGCCCTCGGCCGCACCGACCTGGGGCTCGACCTGGCGTCGGGCAACGCTCCCGCCGGGACCTTCGACGCCGGCTCGAACCGTCTGGTTGCCGACGCCACCGACGACACCGGTCACCGGACCTTCAAGACGCTGGTCTTCGCCACCGGCAATGTCGCGGCGCCCGGGATCGGATCTCTGGCCAGCGTCCTGCGCGATCAGCTGCAGCAGGGGCTCGACTCGCTGATTGCCGACCGGATGAATGTCGTCCCGCTGTCTCCCGGTGTCGAGGTCCCCAACGCCTTCGTCGTCGGTCTCACGCCCGAGGCTGTGCAGACTCTCTTCACCAAGAAGTGCCAGGACGCCGGTCCGAAATTCGTCGACACCGTCACCGCGAAGATCGAGGCGATCGCCCCGATCTTCAAGTCGATCAGCGGCGGCTGCTCCTGCAACCCGAACGTGCGCATCGGCATCGTCGATGCCTCGGGCGACCCGGCCGACATCTCCTGCCCGGTCACCTTCATGGACGGCAAGATCCACGTCTCGATTCACCTGCCGAAGATCACGGTCCAGGGGCACGCCGGCGGGTATTGCAAGACCACCTTCCTCGGGATCTGCACCAGCGAGACGATCGTCAACATCGACGGCACGTCGACGATCTCGAACATGCGTCTCGACTTCGACGTGACCGAGGCGCAGCTCCTCGGAGGGGCGCCTCCGCCGCCGGCCTTCGTCACCGGCACGTCGAGCGTGATCACGAGCGGCGGCTCGGAGGTCAACTGCCTGGCGGCCGCCTGCAACTGGGTCATCGAGGGGTTGGTGACGATCTTCACCTTCGGGACAGTCGACCTGGACCTGTCCCCGAGCCTCAACATCGCCAACGAAGTCGACTTCACCCAGGCGGTCGGCGCCAGCGAGCCCGATCCGGTCAAGCTGGACCAGATCAAGGTCGACGAGGAGGAGGTGGCGAGCTTCGGCCAGCTCCTGAAGGGTGACCTCGAGACGGTCCACATCACGCCGGGCGGCCTGACCGCCGGGCTCAAGGGAACCTTCGCCACGACGGCGGTCGATCCCGAGATCGAAGCGATGCCCGGCGCCGTGCTGTCGCCGGCCCCCGCCCCCGCCACACCGGTGAGCGGCGGCGGCGACGCCTACGTCGTTCTCGCAGACGACACCTTCAACCAGCTCTTCGCCAGCATGGCGGCCTCGGGCAAGCTGAAGCTCGGCTGCCAGGACTCGGGCAAGACGGTCGGCAACCTGCTGCCGGCCGACTGCGAGACCCTGAGCGGCGCCACCGTGTCCGCCACCGCGCTCGTGCAGGGGATCTGTCACGGCGTGCGCGGGGACGATTGCGAGCTGCAGAGCGGCCCGACGGCCTCGGCCACCAACATCGAGCAGGGCACCTGCCATGGCGTGAAGGGAGACGCCTGCGCCACGATCGCGGTCACCGGCCTCGGCATCGAGGAGCGACTGGCCTGCAACGCCACGCCGAACCTCAACCTGAACTCCGCCACCAAGCTCCTTTTCTGCGTCAAGCAGGAGGTGCCGCCGCGTCTGCTGATCCAGGACAACCCCGCCACCGCCCCGGTGGAGACGGCTCTGCGGCTGAACGATCTGTCGGTCGCCATGGTCGCCGATCGCGGCAACAACGGGCTGGACGGCGAGCTGTCGAGCGTCCCGAAGTGCTTCGCGAGCGGCGCGCCGACCACCGGCGACTGCAACCTGTTCGCCGCCTGCCTCGACCTGAACTTCCTCACGAATCTCCAGTTCCAGACCTGCAGCGACGGCAAGCCGGGGATCGTGACCGCGTTCCAGGGTATCCAGGTGCTGAGCCGCGTGCCGGGCGTGGTGTGCGGCGGTGCGACGAGCGCCGACGACGGGCTGGTCGCCGGCACGGCGGCCGAAAGC
>DASTNM010000168.1:0-3969 GCA_035762745.1 Candidatus Polarisedimenticolia bacterium | reverse complement strand
GACCGCATTCTGCATTGGGAGCGGGGGACTCTCCTCTGGCTCCGAGGGCGTGCCGCAGCCCGGCGCGGCGACCTCGAGCCGCGCCAGGCGCGATGGACGGACACCCGAGAGCCCGCGCGAGCGAGCGCGGAGCCGCGACGGACTGCGGCACGCCACCCGAAACTGGGGATAGCTCAGCCCCGCGCCTCCTTGACAGATCCGCGGCCGCCGGAGTAGAACCAGCGGCTGGTGGCCGAATCCTCCCTCAGGGAGGAGCGGGGGAACCAGGACTTCGGGGCGAAGCGCGCCAGCGCCGGGAACCTTCACTCCCGAGCCCGTCAGCTAACCCCGCAGGCCTCGTGAGGGAGGCGCCGCTCGGGTGCGCCCCCGTTCCTGGAGCGCAACCGATGCCGCGCACTCCCGCCCCGCCCCTGGATCCGCTCGACCAGCCCGACTGGCTCACGCGGCTCTGGCGCCGCCTCTTCGGCGCGCCGCGCGACGTCCAGGACCCGGGGGTCTTCCACAGGATCTCGCTCGTCGCCTTCCTCGCCTGGATCGGGCTGGGCGCCGACGGTCTCTCCTCCTCGGCGTACGGCCCGTCCGAGGCGTTCAAGAATCTGCTGGCCTGGAACCCGGTCTCGGGCCGCTGGGAGGGTCAGTGGTACCTGGCGATCTTCCTGGCTCTGGCGACGGCGACCACCGTCTTCGTCATCTCGTACGCCTACAGCCGGGTCATCGAGCAGTTCCCGCACGGAGGGGGCGGCTACGTCGTCGCCACCAAGCTGCTCGGGCCGCGGGCCGGGGTCGTCTCCGGCTGCGCGCTCCTGGTGGACTACATCCTGACAATCACGACGTCGGTGGCCGCCGGAGGCGATGCCATCTTCACCCTCCTCCCCGCTTCGCTGCGGACGAATTTCGATCTGAAGATGGTGTGCGAGGTGGCGGTGCTCGGAGCGCTCCTGATCATGAACCTGCGGGGCGTCAAGGAGTCGGTCGAGGCGGTCATGCCGGTCTTCCTGGTCTTCGTGGTCACGCACGCCATCCTGATCGCCGGCGGCGTGGGCAGCCACGCGGGAGAGGTCCCCGCGGTGGCGCACCAGGTCTCGGAGGGGCTGCGGTCGGGGCTGAGCACCTTCGGGGCCTGGGGGCTGTTCCTGATCTTCATCCGGGCCTTCGCGCTCGGCGGCGGCACCTTCACCGGGATCGAGGCGACCTCCAACGCGGTCGGCATCATGAGGGAGCCGAAGGTGCAGACCGGCAAGCGGACGATGCTCTACATGGCGATCTCGCTCGCCGTCACCGCCGGCGGCATCCTGGTCTGCTATCTCCTGTTCGACGTGCAGGGGTTCTTCGCTCTGCCGGCGGGCGAGCAGGCCGGCAGGACCCTGAACGGCGTGCTGGCGGAGCGCTTCGCCGGCGGCTGGCGTCCCCAGGGCTTCCCCCTCGGGTCGATCTTCGTCAAGCTGACGATGGTCTCCGAGGCGGCGCTGCTGTTCGTCGCGGCCCAGACCGGCTTCATCGACGGGCCGCGCGTCATGTCGAGCATGGCGGTCGACTCGTGGCTGCCGCACCGGTTCGCGTCGCTCTCGGACCGCCTGACGATCAAGGACGGCGTCATCCTGATGGGCGGGGCGGCGATCGCCGTGCTCCTGCTGACGCGCGGCAGCGTCGACACGCTCGTGGTGATGTACTCGATCAACGTCTTCGCCACCTTCTCCCTCACCGAGCTCGGGATGTGCCGCTTCTGGCTCTCGACGCGTGGCAGGCGCGAGAGCTGGGTGCGCCACATCTCCGTCCACGTCGTCGGCCTCGTCCTCTGTCTCACGATCCTGACGATCACCGTGGTCGAGAAATTCCAGCAGGGAGCCTGGAAGAGTCTCATCGTCACCTGCCTCCTGGTCCTCGCCTGCGCCTGGGCGAGGCGGCACTACCGATCGGTCGAGGGTCAGCTGCGCCTCCTGGATCGCGATCTGCTCGATCTCCCCGCCGTCGCCCAGCAGGGTGGCGAGCCGGACCCGAAGAAGGCCACCGCGGTCCTTCTGGTGAGAGACTTCAGCGGCATGGGGATCCATCTGCTGATGTCCCTGCAGAAGATGTTCCCCGGCTACTACCGGAACGTGATCTTCGTGTCGGTCGCCGTCATCGACTCGGGCCACTTCAAGGGGAAGGAGGAGGTCAGCGCCCTCAAGGCGCAGGTCGAGGAGTCGCTGTCGAAGTACGTGGCGCTGGCGCGGCGCCTCGGCTGGGATGCCGGCTCGGCCACCAAGGTGACGACCGATCCGATCGAGGGGCTCTACCGTGTCTGCATCGACCTCTCGAAGCGCTACCCGCACGTGATGTTCTTCGGCGGCAAGCTGATCTGGAAGCGGGAGAGCTGGTGGCAGCGGATCATGCACAACGAGACCGCCTACCAGGTGCAACGCCGCCTGCAGTGGAAGGGGATGCCGATGACCGTCATCCCGCTGCGCACCGGACCCGAGGCCCCGTAGACGGCCCCGGCCCCCGTGCGCGCGGCCATGGCGATCTCCCGGACCGGCCCCTAGCGCGGCAGCGCGCTCCAGTTGAGGATCGCGTTCCAAAGGAAGCGGTGGTCCGAGCGGTTCATGTCGCGGTGGATCGGGCTGAAGTTGTAGGCCACGATGTGCCCCCGGCCGACCGGGACGTCGAGGATGGCGGGGCGGCCCTTCAGGTCGGACTCGCCCCGCATGCCGCCGCTCACGACCATCGGTCCGCTGCCGCCCCAGGTCGAGACGACAAAACGGCGGTCGACCGGGCCGTCGAGGCACGACGTGCAGTAGGCCATGGTCTCCCAGCGCAGCGGCAGGTCGTAGACGTGCTCGTCGTTGCGGAAGACCGAAGGGTCGCTCCCGTAGCCGAAGGCGATCGGATGATCGGCCCGCTCGAAGCTCAGGCGCAGCTCGCTCCCCGGCGTGAAGACGCGCGCGGCGGTGGCGCGCCGCACGCCGCGGACCAGCCCGCCCTCGAGGGCGAGGGTCGATCCGCCTCCCAGGGTCAGGAGGACGCCCCCGTCGTCGACGAAGCGACGGATTGACTCGAGCCCGACGTAGCCGGGCCCGCCCGTGATGTCGTCCGACGACACCGGCACGCCGAGGCTCGGAGACTCGGGCGTCCTGTTGAAGGCCATCGGGCCCGCGGTCGGCGCGATGCCGTGGATCTGCCCCTGCAGCTCGAGCCTGGAGAACGGGCCGTAGACGATGACGTCGACCTTCTCCTCGAGCCCGCCGGCCCGCACGTCCTCGTCGCGCAGGTAGGTGTAAGGGATCTGCTCCCGGTCCAGCGTGTAGCGGATCCAGCCCATGAGATCGGTGTCGGCCCACGGCACCCAGACGCCGAGCCGCGCCGGTGGCGCCTCGTGGCGGGCGACGCCGGGCGCTCCCGGCGCGCTCTGGAAGTCGAGCGCCAGATCGCGGCTCACCGATTCGAGCGCCGCGCGCAGGCCGTCCTGGCGCGGCAGGATCCATGACCCGGGCGGGTAGTCGAGCGCGCCGCTCCTGAACGCCTTCTCCGCGATCTCGACCTTGAAGCGCGCCAGCCGGGCCCGCGCCGCCAGCAGCGCCTCCTGCCCCGTGTCCCGCAGCAGGAAGACCGGACCGTCGCCCCGGACCTGCCCGCGCGGCGCCACCTCGGCGCTCAATGGCTCCGCCGCCGCCGTCTTCACCCGCTCGTCGTCGATGCGCGCGGCGGCGTCGCCGAAGCCGACCGGGAAGGCCCACGACTCGTCGTCGTAGGTGATGTTCTCCGACTCGGCGGGGAAGCGCTGCGGCTCGAGCAGGTCGACCGCGTAGTTGCGATACGGCTGGTCGAGCTTGACGACGAACGAGCCGCGTGGGAATTTCCCTTCGGCGACGGCCAGATCGGCGCTGAGCCGTCTCACCTCGATGTGCTGGTCCATGAGCCGGTTGATCATCGCCGCCACGCGCAGTCGATCGCCCTGGTCCTCCGTGATGACGAAGGCGCACGGCTTCTCCG
>DASTNM010000167.1:0-3195 GCA_035762745.1 Candidatus Polarisedimenticolia bacterium | reverse complement strand
CTGCACCATGAGGGCGACCTGCTCGGTGTCCTCAAGATCGCGGCGCAGCACACCGACGCCCTCGGCAGCGCGGAGGCGGCGGCCGTGGGCCGGGTGGTCCGGCACATCGTTTCGGTCATCCACAACGCGCGCCGGGCGCTTTCGATGGAAGAACGAATCATCGCCGCGGAAAAGAAGCACGCCATGGCCGACCTGGCCCGCGCCATCTCCCACGACGTCAAGAACGCCATCGGCGCCATCCTGCCGCTGGCCCAGCAGGCACGGGAGGAGCTGCAGGCCGGATCGTTCGACCACACGGTGATCGTCAAGGACCTCGAGCAGATCGAGCAGTCGGCGCAGGTCTGTCAGCGCATCTTCGACGGCATGCTCCAGATCGCCCGGTCCGGGATGCGGGCGGTCGAGAGAGCGCCGCTGCCGAAGATCCTGGACGGCGCCCTTTCGGTCCTCGGGACGCGGCTCAAGCGGGCCGGGGTGAGCCTGGAGCTGAAGCTGCCGGAGACGCTCCCCGAGGTGAATGCCAGCCGCGGCGGCCTGGAGCAGCTGTTCCTGAACCTGTTCACCAACGCCCTCGATTCGATGCCCGCCGGCGGGAAGCTCAGGGTCCTGGCGCGCCCGGTGGGCCGGCGCCTGGAGGTGAGGGTGATCGACACCGGGTCGGGCATTCCTGCCGACCTGCTGCGCCGCATCCACGAGCCGTTCTACACGACCAAGGAAGAGGGGCTCGGGCTCGGCCTGTCGATTTGCCGGACGATCCTGTGGGAGGTCGGCGGCGAGATGACGATCGACAGCCAGCCGGGGCGCGGCACGACCGTCACAGTGACCCTGCCGATCGCCGACGCCTCCCGGGATGACGTCCCCTCACGCGGGCGACTCGCCGCCGGCCCGCCGCCGGCCGGCTCCGCGCCGAGGCGCGGGTGAGGACCCAGAAGAGCCGCGTCCTGGTCGTGGACGACGACCCGGCGATGCTCCGGACCGTGGAGCGGATCCTGTCGGTCAGCCACCAGGTGAGTGGTGTCCTTTCGGCGGAGCAGGCCCTGGCGCTGGTGCGCAGCGAGTCGTTCGACGTGGCCGTCGTCGACATCCGGATGCCGGGCATGGATGGATTCCAGCTGACGCGCGAGATCCACAGGCTCCAGAAGCGCGTCGAGGTGATCCTGGTGACCGGCTCGGTCACCGATCTCGACGAGAAGCTGATCCGCGCCATCGAGGAGCGCGCTTTCTACTTCATCACCAAGCCCTTCTCCCGGGCGGTCCTGACCTCCCTGGTCTCCTGGTGCCTGGAGATGAAGCGCCTGGAGGAGGAGAGGGACGATCTGATCCGGCGCCTCACGGAGGACCTCGAGCGGGCGCGCCGCTACCAGCAGGCCCTCGTGCCGCAGGACCTGCCGCGGACCTTCGGCCGGGTCCGGGTGGCCTCGGCCTGGGTGTCGAGCCAGTCGGTGGGCGGCGACCTCTTCGACGTCGTGCCGCTGCCGGGTGACCGGCTGTTCGTGATGGTCGCCGACGTCGCCGGGCACGGGGTCGCGGCGGCTCTCCTCGTGGGGATGGTCAAGACCGCCGTCGGGCGGTGCCTGCAGGACATCGCGGCGCGCGACGAGGCCGATGTGACGCCCGCCGCCCGCGCCGTTCTCGACACGCTCGCCCCGCTGAACCGGAACCGGGTGGTCACCCTGTTCCTCGGGGTGGTCGACGGCCGCGCCCAGCGCCTGCACTATCTCAACGCCGGACACCCGCCGGCCATCCTGTGGGGAGCGGGCCGCGAGCCCCGCCTGCTCTCCGCCACCACGCCCCTTCTGTCCTACGGCATCGGTCTGGGGGCCAGCCCGGCGGCGACGGTGCCGTTCGGGCCGGGCGACCGGCTGGCCATCTACTCGGACGGGCTCTACGAAGTGCGCGACCCCGCCGGGACTGAGTTCGGGCGCGAACGTCTCCTCAAGGCGTTGTCCGCGCATCGCGGGCGGATCGAGGAGACGATCGAGGCCGTCATGGGGGAGACGCGCCGCCACGCCGGCGGTCGGCCACCGGACGACGACCTGACGATCCTGATCGCGGAGTTTCTGAAGAGCTGATCGACTACTACGTCTCAAAGACGTCGATGCGGTCATCAAGGGGGTCCGCTGGGTGATGAAGGGCGGAGCCGTGGTCGTCGACAACACGAAGGGGGCGCGGCGGGATTGATCGGCGGCCGATCCTGCGTCGGCCGGCCCGCCCCGCAGACTCAGGCGAGACAGCGGCTCATTTCGGCGGCGAGCCACTCCGCCTCGCGCTTGCTCCGGAGCATCCCGCCCGCGATGTAGCGCCGGCCGTCCCGACCGGTCACCTTGATGTCGTAATAGGGGGTCGTCCCCACCTGCATGCCGATCGACGTCGTGATGGACGCGATCTCGGCGCTCTCGATCGATCGCCTGCGACGGAGCCCGAGGATCCCGCTGTCGATGGTGAGAATCCCCGAGGCGGCGACGACGCGCGTCACGCCGAGCCACGTCAGCAGGACAAACCAGAACAGCAGCAGGTCGAAGGCCCCGAACACCGCGACGAACCCCAGGACGAACAGGCCGGGCAGACTCGGGAAGGGGAACACGCGCGTCATCCAGAAAAGGAATCCCGTCGAGCCCGAGAAGAGCAGGAAGAACAACGCGGAGGCGAAGGCCGGCATCGGGTTGCGCGCGGCGCGAAAGAGGAAGAGTGTCCCGCCTTCGGACGCCGGCCGCACGGCGATCGTCGCGGCCGCGGGACGCCCGGCGATCGGATCCGGTGGGACGGTGTCGTCGACCGCCGGCGCACGCCCTGCCGAGTTGCCTGCGAGGGCGCGAGCGACCGGCACCTCGAAGCGCTCCTGATAATCGACGCCAGGAAGATCGGCGGTGACCTCCAGCCGCCACAGGATCCTGCTGCGAAAGTCGGCGTCGTCCGTCGCGCGGCCATCCGGAGGGATCGGGAACAGGACCGGGATGCGCGAGATCTCGGCATCCGTCTCGACCCGGTCGGCGGGAACCGATTGCTCCTCCTGCCAGAGGATTGTCTCCCGGGTTGTCCGGTTCCGACCCGACCCGGAGACCGTGAGGTTGATGCAGGAGAGAGTCAGACGGAAGCCGGCCTCGGGAAGTGTCGCGACCCGGGCGCGGACGCTGCCCGACAGCCGCCCCCCGATCGCGGCGGGCGTCGGCTCCGTGTCGAGCGTCGAGGGGCCGAACT
>DASTNM010000166.1:0-4956 GCA_035762745.1 Candidatus Polarisedimenticolia bacterium | reverse complement strand
GCCCTCCCGACCTGGAGTACGATGCCGCGTTCCCCGAAATATTTCTCTGTGAACCATTCTACCGGGAGGGTGACGATGGCCGATCGGATCAGGATCCGCGTTGGCGAGGCGATGGGGGTCGGAAGCGAAGACTGGCTCTGGACCGAGCCGGAGATCGCGATTGGAGAGCTCGACGGCCCGGTCGGGCAGGCCTTCGCGACGCTGATGGGGCAGTCGGCCGGCTTCTCCCGCTTCTTCTGCCTGGTCGACGGCGGCCGGCAGGTGAAGCCCGTGACCATCATGGTGCCGAAGGTGCAGCTCAAGAAGATGATGGACGTCCAGGTCTTCGGCGGCCCGGTGCAGGCCGGCATCGCGGACGGCGTGCTCGACGCCGTGGAGGCGGGGCTGATCCCCAAGGCGAAGGTGGAGGACCTCTGCATCATCGCCATGGTCTGGGTCGACCCGCGCCTTTCCGACATGAAGGACGCGAACTTCGACGAGATCTACCGCAACAACCGCAGCGCGATGAAGGAGGCGATCGAGAAGGCGCTCAAGAAGAAACCGACGATCAACGACCTGCTGAAGGAAGACCGCCGTCGCCCGCGGCACATGTATTACAACAAGGACAAGGGGAAGTGGGAGCTGTGAGAAGGGAGGTGGCGTCATGCCCGACAAGCTGCCGACCATTCCCGAGGACCGGGTCCTGGCGCGGCTGCGCGAGGAGCTTCCCGGCTGGAAGCTGGAGAACGGCTGGATCCGCCGCAAATTCAGCACCGACGGCTGGCCGACGACCCTGATGCTGGTCAACGCCATCGGCTTCTTGAGCGAGGCGGCTTACCATCATCCCGACCTGGAGGTGACCTGGGGGAAGCTCTGGGTCAAGCTGCAGACGCACTCCTCCGGCGGCATCACCGAGAGGGACTTCGCCCTGGCGAAGGAGATCGAGAAGCTCGCCCTGTGGCGCCCGGCGCCCGGCTCCGCCATGGAGGGGAGCCCGAACAAGTGGGTGAGCGCAAAGAAGGAGTAGTGGTCGCGACGCTGCGTTTCCTGCATCTGCTGGCGCTTTCCGTCTGGATCGGCGCCATCGTCTTCTTCTCGTTCGTCACCGCCCCGTCGCTGTTCGGCGCCCTGCCGCGCGACCTGGCCGGACGGGCGACGGCGGCGATCTTTCCGCGCTACTACCTTCTCGGCGGGATCTGCGGCCTGCTCGCGCTCACGACCGGCGTCGTCCTGGGGGCGCTGGCCGGCTTCCGGGGCCTCCTGCTCGCCGAGCTCGCGCTCCTCGCCGTCATGTCGGGGCTGACCTTCTACGCCGGACGGGTCATCCTGCCGAGGGCGGCGCGGCTGCGGCTCGACCTGGCGTCCTTGCAGGGAACTCCCGACTACGATGCCGCGAAGACGCGCTTCGATCTCCTGCACCGCCGCTCGGTGGGGCTGAACGGCGCCGTTCTCCTGCTGGGGTTGGGAACGATCGCCATCGTGTCGCTGCGGCCGCCCGGCGCCGCGCCCTGAAGCCGCATGGACTCGGCGCTGACGGTCCACCGGCTGCACTTCGCCTTCACCATCACCTATCACTACCTCTTCCCGCAGCTCACGATGGGCCTGTCCCTGCTCATCGTCATCCTCAAGACGCTGGCGCTGCGCACGGGGCAGGGGCACTACGACCGTGCGGCGCGCTTCTGGGCCCGCATCTTCGGCATCAACTTCGGCCTGGGGGTGGTCACCGGGATCCCGATGGAGTTCCAGTTCGGCACCAACTGGGCGCAGTTCTCGCGCTCGGCCGGCGGGGTGATCGGGCAGACCCTGGCCATGGAGGGGGTCTTCTCGTTCTTCCTGGAATCCTCGTTCCTGGGGCTCTTCCTTTACGGCGAGAAGCGCCTCGGGCCGCGCGGCCATTGGATCGCCGGCTTCCTGGTCTTCCTCGGGTCGTGGCTTTCGGGCTTCTTCATCGTGGCCACGAACGCCTGGATGCAGCACCCGGTCGGCTTCACGCGCGACGCGGGCGGCTTCTTCCACCTCGACAGTCTGCGGGCGCTGCTGCTCAACCCCTGGCTGCGCTGGGAGTACCCGCACACGATGCTCGGCGCGGTGCTGACCGGCGCCGCGGTCATGGCCGCGGTCGGCGCCTTCTATCTGCTGGCCGGGAGGCATGAAGAGCACGGCCGCCTCTTCGTGCGGCTCGGTGTCGTCGCCGGTCTCGCGGCGTCGATCCTGCTGCTCGTCCCGACGGGCGACCGTCAGGGGAGGATGGTCGCGCGCCACCAGCCCGCCACCCTGGCGGCGATGGAGGGGCTCTTTCACAGCGAGACAGGGGCGCCGATCGTCCTGATCGGCCAGCCCGACATGGCGAAGCAGCGTCTCGACAACCCGATCAGCGTGTCGCGCCTTTTGAGTGTCTTCACCTACAGTCACTGGCGGGCGGAGGTGAAGGGGCTCGACGCCTTCCCGAAGGACGAGCGGCCGGAGAACATCCCGCTGCTCTACTACGCCTACCACATCATGGTGGGGATCGGGACGATGATCCTCGCCGTCCAGGCGCTGGCGGCCTGGAGGCTCTTCCGCGGGCGACTCGAGCGCGGGCGCGGCCTGCTGTGGGCCCTGATGCTGATCTTTCCCTTCCCGTACATCGCCAACACCGCCGGCTGGATGACCGCCGAGCTGGGGCGCCAGCCCTGGGTCGTCTACGGCCTGATGCGCACGGAGGCCGGCGCTTCCCCCTCCGTGTCGGCCGGCAACGCCCTCTTCACGCTCATCGGCTTCATGGGGACCTATACGGTGCTGAGCATCCTCTTTCTCTTTCTTGTCTACCGGGTGATCGAGCGCGGGCCGGAGCCGGATGCGGGCGCGCGCCGGTCCGGGGGCTGAGGAGGACGAGACGTGGGGACGCTCTGGTTCTGCCTGGTGGCTGCGCTTCTCGTCCTGTACGTGGTGCTCGACGGCTTCGATCTGGGCGCCGGCGTCGTCCACCTTCTCGTGGCCCGCTCCGACGCGGAGCGACGCCTGGTCCTGCGCTCGATCGGCCCGGTCTGGGACGGCAACGAGGTCTGGCTCCTGGCGGCCGGAGGGACGCTCTTCTTCGCCTTCCCCGTTCTCTACGCCAGCGCCTTCAGCGGCTTCTACCTGCCGCTGATGATCGTCCTGTGGCTGCTGATCCTGCGCGGTGTCTCCCTGGAGTTCCGCAACCACGTCGACGGTCCGATCTGGGCCCCGTTCTGGGACGTGTCCTTCTCCGCCTCGAGCGCGCTTCTGGCGATCTTCCTCGGCGCGGCGCTCGGGAACGTCGTGCGCGGCGTGCCTCTGGACTCCGCCGGCTGGTTCTTCGAGCCGCTCTGGACCGACTTCCGGGGCGACGGCCGGACCGGCATCATCGACTGGTACACGACGCTCGTCGGGGTCGCGGCGCTGCTGGCGCTGGCGCAGCACGGCGCCCTCTGGGTGGCGCTGAAGACGGAGGCGGGGCTGCGCGATCGGGCCCGGCGCGTGGCGCTGCGGTGCTGGTGGGGGGCGGCCGCCGGCACGGCGATCATCACCGTCGCGACCTTCCGCGTCCAGCCGCACATGCCGGCGCGGCTGGCGGCGGCCTCGTGGGGGTACCTCTTCCCTCTGCTGGCGCTCGGCGGGCTGGCGGCGATGCGCGCCGTGAGGGGCCGCGGCGCCGACCGAAACGCTTTCCTCGCCTCCTGCGCCTACCTCACCGGCATGCTGGCGAGCGCCGCGTTCGGCCTCTACCCGTATGTTCTGCCGTCCAACGGCGACCCGGCCCACTCGCTGAGCGTGCGCAACGCCGCGGCGGCGGATTACGGTCTCGAGGTCGGGGTCGTCTGGTGGATCCCCGGCATCGTCCTGACCGCCGCCTACGTCACCTTCGTCTACCGGCGTTTCGCCGGAAAGGTGCGGATCGAGGGAAGCGGTTATTGAGCGGCACGCCGGCCGCGGCGCTCTGGCGCGACGCGCCGGCCCGGCGCGCTATCCCTGGTCGCGATAGAGGAAGCCGGCCACCAGCGCCGCCAGGATCGCGCCGACCCAGATATCGAGCATCCACCAGAGCGGCAGCATCCTGCTCATGGGTGACCAGGTGGCGGTGGCGAAATTGCCCGGGAAGGCGGCGATGAAGCCGACCATCAGCCCGATCCCCAGCGCCGTCTTCGGTCCGGCGCCGCAGGTGGCCCGTGCCGAGGCGTACAGCATCGTCATCACGTACGCCGCCACGAAGAGGGAGATGATCCAGATCGGCAGGAAGGAGCCGTAGCGCGGCGCCTTCAGCAGGAGCCCCGCCTCCTGCGCCACCGCGTAGTGCGGGCGGAGAAAGACCGTGTTGACGACGATGCTCCAGATGTTCCAGACGACACCGGCGGCGAGCGCGCCAATCCAGACTCTGCGCTTGTTGATCCCGGTCATCCGGCACCTCCTTGGGAATGGCTTTGTGAGGATCACCGCAACGTGCGGCGGATTCTAGCGGCGCCTCGCGCCGGGTGTCAACACCGCCGACCGCTGAGCTATCCCCAGTATCGGGTGGCGTGCCACAGCCCGTCGCGGCTCCGCGCTCGCTCGCGCGGGCTCTCGGGTGTCCGTCCATCGTGCCTGGCGCGGCTCGAGGTCGCCGCGCCGGGCTGCGGCACGCCCTCGGAGCCAGAGGAGAGTCCCCCGCTCCCAATGCAGAATGCGGTCATACCTGCACCAAGCACGGACGCAAGAGCTGGAGGCAATCGGCCAGTGTCGGTGCGCTTTGGGTTCAAACTGCGGCACGTGCGGCTCAGTGACTGCGGGCGCTACGAGCGGCTGCTGCTGGTGCCGGCGCTGGGGTGGATCTGCTGGGAGACCTACGCACGACGCTTGGCGAGCAGCGTGCGACTGTTGCGACCGGCGGTGGTGCTGGTATGAGGGGGCCGCCGGGCTGGAGCGCCGCGTCCTGCGGTCGACGGGCCCTGCGAGACCGAGCGACCGGGCCCCGCCGCGCGCGTCTCAGCGCGGTGGGGG
>DASTNM010000165.1:0-6825 GCA_035762745.1 Candidatus Polarisedimenticolia bacterium | reverse complement strand
GGCGCTCCCCTCGTATTCGACAAAGCGGCCGTCGGCGTTGCCGACGGCGCGGGCCGTGATGCTGATCCAGGCGATCGATCCGTCCCGGCGGCGGACGCGCGCGTCGAACGCGCGCACCGTGCCGCGTATCTCGAGGATCTGCTGCAGCGCCCGGTGATCGGCCGGCTCGACATACGGCAACATTTCTCCGGAGGCCAGGAGCGCATGTCGGTTCGGAAAGCCGAGGATTTCCGCCAGGGCGGGGTTGGCGTCGAGAAGCCGTCCTTTCCGCGACGCCCGGAAGAGACCGACCGGCACCCTCTCGAAGAGGTTCTGGTAGCGGGTCTCCGCCTCGTGCAACGCTCGGCGTGTGCGGCTCCTCTCGAGAGTCAGCCGGATCGCCGCGCGCAGACGCACGAAGTGCCCGGGGGATTTCAGGACGTAGTCGTCGAGCCCCGACTTCATCGCCTCAACGGCGATCTCCTCGCTGCCGCCGGCCGTGAACATGATGATCGGGATCGCAGGGAGCCGGCCCCTGACGATGCGCAGAACCTTCAAACCGTCGGTCCAGCGCAGCTGGTCGTCGGTGATCACCAGGTCGAAGGAGCCCGAGTCGAGGGCCCTCTCGAAACCCTGCGCATCGCCGACCTGGATCACCTCGAGGGAGGGAAACTCATGCTCCAGATCCCGGGCCACCACGGCCCGGTCGTCAGGGTCGTCGTCGATGAGCAGGATCCGGAGAGGCCGGTTCGTCGGCTGGGGAGGGGGCCCGGGCGGCGTTTCCATCATCGAACCCAAGACACCTCGTGCCGGGCGCCGACCAGGCGCCCTTGAGGGTCGTCCCCGGCCGCCCTGCGGCCGGAAACCGGCATCCGCCACCCCCCGTCGGCACGGGCCGATCATCCGAATCGTCGAGGGGCCGGCCGATCCGCACGTTTCACGTGAGCCCATTCTGGGGCGCGCGGTCGCTCCGAGTCAAGCGCCCGCCCGCCGCGGTCTTGCCCCCTTCTCTTCCGTGCTCCGGCCCCGCTCGTGTAGGATCGACGGGCGAACGGCCGAGCCGTTGCCCTCATCGCGGGACGGTTCCGCTGCGTGGAGACTCCTGTGACGCGGAAGGGTCGGATCACCGCCGTCCTCCTGACGCTGGCTCTCTCCCGCCCCGCCCTCGCGGCGATGGCGGCGCGCCCGCCCGCCGACCCGCTTTCCGAGGCGCGCCTCATCGAGGCGGCGCTCAACGGCCTGACCGGTCTCGTGGCCGACTTTACCCAGACGGTCGAATCGGCGGCCCTCCCGAAGCCCCAGGTCGAGACCGGCACGATGTTCCTGCTCCGCCCCGGCCGCATGCGCTTTGAATACGAGCAGCCACCGGGGAAGGTGGCGATCGCCGATTCCAGGAAGACCTGGCTGTATCTCCCGGAGGAGCATCGGGTCCTCGTGGCGCCGATCGACGCGCAGGGAGCCGGCGGCATGTCGCTTCTGCTCCAGGAGAAGGTCGACATCGCCGCAACCTTCGTCGTCACCTGGGCCGGAGAGGGAGGAAGTGAAGCGCCGGCGCCCCGCTTGAAGCTGACGCCGCGATCGGCCGACGCCGGCTACCAATACCTCATGGTGGAGTCCGACGCCGAGCACCTGATCCGCGCGCTGGCCGTCGTCGATCCTCTGGGGAGCACGGTGACCTATCGCTTCTCACGCCTGCGACGGACGTCGCAGTTCCCTGAGGCGATGTTTCGCTTCACGGCACCGCGTGGTGTGGAGGTGCAGGAACTGCGTCCCTGAGCCCACCGCTTTGTTGCAATGCTTCGCGCCCCGGTGCTAAGATGACCGACCTTTCCGCCCTTCCCGGAGGACGTGGTGGCGTCCGAGAGCTCCTTCGACATCATCTCCAAGATCGATCTGCAGGAGGTCGACAACGCCATCCAGCAGGCGCTCAAGGAGATCCGCCAGCGCTACGACTTCAAGGGCAGCCTCGCCGACATCCGACGGGAGAACGAAGTCCTGCACCTCACGGCGGATGACGACTACAAATTGAAGGCGCTGACCGAAATCCTGACGCAGCGGCTGGCCGGTCGAAGGGTGCCGCTCAAGGGGCTGACTTTCAAGACCCCCGAGCAGGCGACGGGAGGGAGCCTGCGGCAGGAGGTGACGCTGCAGCAGGGGATCCCGCAGGAGCAGGCCAAGGAGATTGTGAAGATCCTGAAATCGAGCAACCTCAAGGTTCAGGCCTCGATCCAGGCGGACCAGGTGCGGGTGCGCGGGAAGAGCCGGGATGATCTTCAGGCCGCCATCCGGATCCTGAAGGAGAGTCCGCTGCCGATTGACATGCAGTTCACCAACTACCGGTAGAGGTGACGGAGTGAGGATCCCGTTCGTGGCCGCCTGCTGTCTCGCGACGGCGATCGCGTCGGCCGCGGCGTCCGATCGCGGGGCGCCGCTGGCTCTGCGCGGTACGATCGTGGACGAGTCGGGGGCGCCGCTCCCGGGCCAGGTGGTCCGGCTGCTCAAATCGCGCGCCCTCCTCGATCTCGGCACCTTGAAGACCCGGGACCAGGCGGTGGAGGAGGTCCGGACGACGACCGACGAGCACGGGGCTTTCGTGCTGGACGTGGTGCCGGATCCCCACTTCCGCTACTACTACCTGCGCTTCTACGATCCGGCCGGCTTCGACAAGGTGAAATACCGCCTCCCCGAGGACCTGGAGATCACGCGCCAGGTCCGCAGCCGGCGGATGGCTCCCGCGAACGTGATCCTCAGGACTCAGGCCGATTGGCCGCAGGTCAAGGAGCTGATCGACCGGCACGGGCCGGGCAGCCCCGTCGGACAGGTCCTGCGGGCCCTGGGTCTGCCCTCCAGCCGGACGGAGCAGCCCGAGGGGCGGGAGCTGTGGGCCTATGACCGGGAAGGCGTGAGCTACGTCGTGGACGGCAGCAGGATTCTCGAGACGCGCCACGGCGCGCCCTCGGAGCCGGTCGCCGGCGCCGAAGGCGGCGATGCGGACCGGCCGACGCCGGCGGTGCGCGTGGAGCCGCGATGAGCGACCTGGCCTCGGGTCTGCGCTCGACGCCGCGACGCACCCCGCGCCCGGGGGCGGGCGGACTGCCGCCCGGGCTGCCGGCGATCCTGGCGCTGGTGGGCGACAAGCTGACGGCGGTCGAGACGGAGTGCGAGCGCAACCTGCGCTCCGAGTTCGGTGTCATCGACGAGCTCGGGCGCTACCTCGCGGAGGGGGGTGGCAAGCGGGTTCGCCCGATTCTCCTGCTTCTCTCGGCGCAGATGTGCGGCTACCAGGGCGATCGCGACGTGCTGTTCGCGTCGGTCTTCGAGTTCATCCACAGCGCCACGCTGGTGCACGACGACGTCATCGACGAGGCCGACCTGCGCCGCGGCCGCGGCTCCATGAACGCGCGCTGGGGCAACGGCCTCACGGTCCTGCTTGGAGATTATCTCTACATCAAGTCGATGAACATGGCGCTCGTGGCGGACGACATCCGCATCATCAAGATTCTGGCCGGCATCACGCTGAAGATGATCGAGGGGGAGCTGATCGCCGACCGCCGCCGCTCCGACATCGACCTGAGCGAGAGCGAGCACCTGGAGATCATCCGCCGCAAGACGGCCTACCTGTTCTCGGGCTGCGGCCGCGTGGCGGGGGTGCTCTCCGGTGCCTCCACGGAACGCGTCGAGGTGCTGGCGGAGTACGGCATGAACCTCGGCATGGCGTTCCAGATCGTCGACGATCTGCTGGATTTCACCGCCAGCGAGAGCGTCCTCGGGAAACCGGTCGCCTCCGACCTGAAGGAGGGAAAGCTCACCCTGCCGCTCATCTATCTGCTGGAGAGCGGCGACGCGACGGCGCGCGCCCTGGTGCAGACGGTTCTCGATGAGCGCGACTTCCGCACCGTCACGCGGGAGGAGATCATCGGGCTTCTGCGCGCCGCCCGCACGCTCGAGCGGGCGCGCGAGCTCGCCGTCGGCTACGCGCGCCGGGCGCGCGAGGCGCTCTCCCTCTTCCCTCCCTCCCCGGCGCGGGAGGCGCTGATGGCCCTGCCCGACTTCGTCGTCTCGCGGGAGTACTAGCGAATCACCCGAACCCCCATATCCTGCGCCCCGTTGCTTCGATCCCCCCAACCCGTTGATGTCGTTCCCCTGTCCGCTCTTCCGGATGTGCTAGAATCCCAGACTGCGACAGGCGCACGCCCCGCGACAGGAGACCGATGGCCCGCTTCCTGAGACTCGACCGGATGGAGATCATCGGCTTCAAGTCGTTCTACGGCCGGACCCGGTTCGAGTTCCCCGAAGGGATCACCGCCGTCGTCGGTCCGAACGGCTGCGGCAAGAGCAACATCGGCGACGCCATCTCCTGGGTCCTCGGCGAGCAGAAGGCCAGCTCGCTGCGCAGCGACCGGATGGAAGACGTCATCTTCAACGGCAGCGAAGGGCGCCGGCCCCTCGGCATGGCCGAGGTGTCGCTGCACTTCAAGAACATCCGTCTCGGGGGAAACGGCCACGAGCCCGGCAACGGCCACGAGCCGGCAGACCGTCCCGCGGCGAAAGTCCTCGTCGGCGGCAACGGCCACCTCGGAGACGACCTCGAGTCGCCGAGCGTGGCCACCCCTGGCGAAGCGGTGCCGGTCGCGGGTGAAGGGGTCGTGCCGATCCGCGTCGCCCTGGAAGGCCCCGCGAAGGAGCAGGAAGGGGCGCCGGAGACCCTGACCGGGGAGGAGAGACGGCCGCGCTTCTTTCTGGAGGAGATTCCCGAGGACGTGGTGGTGACCCGGCGGCTCTACCGCTCCGGTGAAAGCGAGTACATTCTCAACGGGGAACGCTGCCGGCTCAAGGACGTCCAGGAAGTGCTCACCCGCACGGAGGTCGGCAGCCGGCTCTACTCCACCATCGAGCAGGGGAAGATTGACCAGGTCCTGACGGCCAAGCCGAAGGATCGCCGGGCCATGTTCGAGGAGGCGGCGGGGATCCTGGGGTACAAGACGCGCCGGCGCCAGGCCGAGGTCAAGCTCGAGGCGACCCAGGCGAACCTCCTGCGCATCAACGACATCGTCTCCGAGGTCGAAAAGCAGATCAACTCCCTCAAGCGCCAGGCCGCCAAGGCGCGCCGCTATCGACGCCTGCTCGAGACCCTTCGCGAGAAGCGTGCCGTAGTCGCCAGTCGCAGGCTTCTGGTGTTCGACGCCGATCGGCTGGCGACGCTGCAGGCGATCACCGATCTGCGGACTCGCGAGGCGGCCTCGGCCGCCGACCTGGCCCGCGACGAGGCCGACCTCGAGCAAATCCGCACCCGCCTCGAGGAGGGTGAGGAGGCGGCGCGCCGCCGCCGTGACGCGATCCACGCTCTGGACCTGGAGATCGATCGTCTGCAGGGGCGGATCCGCTCGGCCGAGGAGCAGTCGGCCGATCTGGCGGGACGGATCGACGAGGCGCGGTCCGAGATCGAAACACTGGCCGCGCGCCAGGCGGAGCACGAGGGTCGGAGCGCCGCCCTGGCGGCCGAGCGCGCCCTCCAGTCGGAGCGCGTGCAGGAGGCGGAGCGGACCCTCGTGAGGATCGAACAGGAGATCGGCTCATGCGCAAGGTCGATCTCCGACGACGAGGGGACGATGGAGCGGGCGCGCGCCGAGCTGCTCACCCACCTCGACCTGTTGTCGGGGCTGACCCGCCGGCAGGCGCTGCTCTCGGAGCAGCAGCGTGCGGGTCGGCTGGCGCTCGAGCGCCTCGAACGGGAGGGGGCCGAGTCGGCCGCCACTCGCGACACGCTCGGCTCGGCGATGTCGGCCCTGGCTGAGGAGGCCGCCGCCGGCCGCGCGCGCCTGGCCGAGAGGGCCAGTGAGCGTGATCGTCTGCTGGATCAGGAGAAGGAGGCGGCGGGGCAGGTCGAGGGCCTCGAGCGCCGCCTCGAAGAGTTGAAGGGGCGTTCCGAGACGCTGGCGGAGCGCCTGGCGGTGCTCGAGAGGATGGAGTCGGAGCATGCCGGCTACGCGGCGGGCGTGGCGGAGATCCTGAACGGCACGGCCGGCTTCGCGCCGCGCGGCGTGGTCGGCGGGCGGTTGGAGGTGCCGCGCGATCTGACCCGCGCCGTCGAGGCGACGCTCGAAGGGCTCCTGGAAGGTGTCGTCGTCTCGGATGCCGGCGAGGCGTTGCGCGGCATCGCCCATCTGCGCGACGGAGCGCGCGGGCGCGTGTCGTTCGTCCCCGAGACGCCCCGACCCGGTGTCGGCGCGACGACGCTTCCCGAGTCGGTGGCCGCGCGCCCCGGGGTTCTGGGGCTCCTGCGCGACCGGGTCGGCGGCGTGGTTGCGGGCGGGGTCGTCGATCGCCTCCTGGCGCGCGCCGTCCTGGTCGAGGATCTCCAGCTGGCGATTGAGCTGCACGCCGCCTGTCCGACGCACGATTACGTCACGCCGCGCGGGGACATCGTCAGGAGCGACGGCGCCCTGACCGGCGGCGACGGCCCGGCGAGCCAGCACGGTCTCCTGGCCCGGCGGGCGGAGCGGCAGGAGATCGCCGCCCGGCTGGTGGAGAGCGACCGCGAGAGGGCGGGCCTCGAAGCGACCCTGCCGGAGCTGCGGAGCCGGTTGGCGGAGCGGCGCGAGCAACTGACCGCCGCCGCCGCGGCTCTCCAGGAGGAGGAGCGGGGGCGGTTCGAAAGTGATCTAAGGTTGCAGCAGAAGGAGGCCGAGCGCGAGCGGATCGAGAGGATGCAGCCCTTCCTCGCGGCCGAGCGGGAACGCCTCGAGGCGGCGCTGGCCGGGCAGGGAGCCGAGGCCGGCCGCCTGGCGACCGAGACGGCTGCCGCCGAGGCCCGGCGCCTCGAGATGGACGAGGCGATTCGGGGGG
>DASTNM010000164.1:0-2059 GCA_035762745.1 Candidatus Polarisedimenticolia bacterium | reverse complement strand
GCTGACGACGGCTGGGTCCTGGGCCAGGTCTTTCGGAATCCTGCCCGCCGCGGCTGCGGCCAGGTCCTCCAGCTCCTCCCACTCCTCGGTGTTTACCTTGAGCCCCAGGGTTCTCGCGATCCTATGAAGCGTGTCGCCTTGGGGCGGCGGCAGAAGACCTCGCTCGTACTTGCTCAGGTTGCCTGGGTCAATCCCACTCTTCTCCGCAAACTCCCTGAGAGTTACCCTGCGCTCGATTCGCCTGCCCTTCAACCATTCGCCGAAGGTGCCCGACGCCCTATCCACGTCGCACCCCCTTAACAGTGTGGTGAACCTCCGTGAACATCAACATAGAACTGACCCCACGGGTAAGGGTCGTTGTAGAATATATACAACAAGTGGTTCGAAGTCAACTTTCTGGCGTGCTCGGAAGGTCCTTCGCATCACTCCTTCGGGGTACAGTCCGGGGGATCGTAATGTGCCGTATAGGCCGCATGACGAAACTCGCCACAACCGTATTCCCCTGAAAGTCCTGATAGATACGGCTTACGGCGATCCTGTCCTCGCGTCTAGCAGGCAGCCCTGTTCGGCCACTCCAGCACCTCTCCGCGCTTGGCGGGAACATCGCAGGAACCACTGCGCATGCTTCCGGGGGCCGATGGAGCGGGCTATCGTACCACGGCCGCGGCCGAACTCACGGCGACCGTGGAACCTCGACGGGCCTCGATGTCCGGGCTCCGTCGGTCAGTGCGTCCGGTCGAACTCGACGCCCTTCTCGACCTCGGCGATCGCTTCGTTGACGAGCTTGATCGCCACGGCGCGGTGGCCTCCCTTGTCGGCGGCGGCCTTGTCCAGCTGCTCCTGCGCCATCCTCAGATGGCGGAGCGCCGCCTGCATGTGCGGCTGATCGGCGGAGGCGCGTCCGGCCACGAAGAGGCCGGAGGCGAGCAGCAGGGCGAGCAGGGCCCAGGCGGCACGGCGGGTGAGTGACGGCGGCGGTGTGCGATCCTGCAGGTTCATCGGCGCTCCTCCTTGGGTCGGGACGACCCGGCGACGCCGGATCTTACTTCAAGTCCGTGCGGCAGGGGCTCGGCGATCGGCCGCTGGGTCTCCTTCCGCCGGGCACTCGCCTCGCGGCGAGCGAATCTGATACCTTAGGCTTCCATGAAATACTGCAGCCGTTGCGGCTCTCCCGTGCAGTTGCGCGTCCCGCCGGGGGACGATCGGCCGCGACATGTCTGCGACGCCTGCCACGAGATCCACTACCAGAACCCCAAGGTGGTGGTCGGCTGCATCCCCGAGTGGGGCGAGCAGGTTCTCCTCTGCCGGCGGGCCATCGAGCCGCAGTACGGACTCTGGACGCTGCCGGCCGGCTTCATGGAGCTGGGAGAGACGGCGAGCGAGGCGGCGCTGCGCGAGACCGCCGAGGAGGCGCATGCGCGGGTGGAGCTCCTCGGCCTCTACACCCTTTTCAACCTGGCCGAGATCGGCCAGGTCTACCTGCTCCTGCGCGCCCGCCTGCTCGATCTCGACTTCGGCGCCGGCAGCGAGAGCCTCGAGGTGCGGCTCTTCCGCGAAGAGGAGATCCCGTGGGGCGATCTGGCCTTCGCCGCCGTGCGTGAGACCCTCCGTCTTTACTTCCAGGACCGCCGCGCCGGGAAGTACGCGGTCCACATGGGCGACATCACCCTGAAGACTCACGGCCGCTGAGCAGCCGAGCCGGATGACACGGGTTGCCGCCCGCCTCCCCCGAACCTATCTTGGGATTCAACCGCGGGGAGGTGCCGACCCAGTGTCCGCAACATCCGGCGACCCGGATCTCGGAAAGCAGGACGGGGAGACGGTCCGGGATCCGTTGCCGCCGCCGGCGACCGGGCCGGTGCGCGCCGGATACAGGATCCGGCTGGTCTACACCGAGCCCGAGTTCCAGCGTCGCAATCCGCAGTGCCCCCCGGAGTTCGCGATCACCTACCTGGGCATCCCGGCCAGGTCGGAGAGACAGGCGGTCGATCTCGTCCTCGAGGAGTGGCGCCGGTGCTCGCGGCACAGCCGGGTCGCCTGGTTCCGCGAGATCAAGTCG
>DASTNM010000163.1:0-3572 GCA_035762745.1 Candidatus Polarisedimenticolia bacterium | reverse complement strand
CTGCGGGGCCGACAACAGTCGCACGGTCGGCCCCAAACGGCATCGCCAGCAGGGTGCCGCCGCGGACAAACAGAATGTGTCCTGTCGGCAGATACCGGGGGCTCGTGCCCCGCTCCGGCAGTCGCGTGACCAAGGGGGCGCCCGAGTTCCCGCGGACTCGAACGATTCCAAGCATCGCCTGGTCGAACGCCTGCGCACGGCCCCGGAGCGAACATAGAATCGAACCCCCGTCATCAATGACCTGGGGCCATGCCATGACCCCTTGAGAGAAGGGGGCCTGATCGCCAAGAGTGAGAACCGAGCGCGGCTCGCCACCGGCTGCGGAAACGCTTTTCAGTTCCCAGTCAATTGTGCCGATGAGGATCGATCCGTCAGGTCCCCAGGCGAACCCGGTCCCTTCGCAACCATCACAGATCGTGATGGCGGAGCCACCCGTCACCGGCGTCTTTCGCAGTTTCCGGCCCACAGCGAACCCGACCCACTTCCCGTCAGGGGAGAACAACGGTCCCCACGCGCCCTCGGTGTCCGGCATGGGAGTCGCCGTGGGTGAGGACAAGGGCCGTCGATAAAGTCGCGGCGAGTCATTGCCGGTCGACGCCACGTAGATCAGGTCGCTGCCGTCGGGCGAGATCGCGAGCGTGTTGCCAGTGAAAGAAGGAAGGCGGGTGGATGGCGGCAGCGCCACGGAAAGATGGACCGGCCGACCGGAACCCTGCGGGGCGACGCGCGCGATCCAGAAAGACCAGAGGAGCGTTGCCGCGACTGCGGCCATCGCTCCGGCCACAACCCACGGGATGAATAGGGAGGCACGACGGCGATGCGATGAGCCGGCGTCCACTTGGCCGGCGGCGCCGGAGGGCCCCGCCGCGATTGCCGCCTCGATCTCCTGGCGCGCGTCACCGATGTCCCTAAGACGCTGGCCCGGGTCCTTCCGGAGACAGCGCTTCAGCAGTTCCCGGAGACGCGAACCGGCATCCGACGGCAGCGCTTCCCAGTCGGGCTCGCTCTTCAGGATCGCGGCGAGCGTGTCCGACAGCGTCTCCCCTTCGAACGCCTGCCTTCCGGTCAGCGCTTCGTACAGCACGCAGCCGAACGCCCAAATGTCGGCGCGCTTGTCCACCGGCCGGCCGCGCGCCTGCTCCGGGCTCATGTAGGCCGCCGTCCCGAGGATCGCCCCCACTTGCGTTGCCGGTGTGGTCAGCGTCGGCGACTGCATCAGATCTACGGGCGCCGTCCCCGGCGAGGCCTCGTGCGGCGCAAACGCCTTCGCCAGACCGAAGTCGAGCACCTTCACCTTGCCTTCTGGTGTGATCTTGATGTTGGCCGGCTTCAGGTCCCGGTGGATGATGCCGCGCTCGTGCGCCGCCTCTAGACCCTCGGCGATCTGCCGGCACACCGCGAGCGCCTCGTCGACCGGCAGCGCGCCACGGGCGATCCGCTCCGCCAGCGTCTCGCCGGGGACCAGCTCGAGGACCAGGAAACGCACCTGCCCTGCCCGCTCGCCGGCCGCGCCGTGGCCCGAAGGCTCCTGGCACTCAGCCTCCTCCAGCCCGTAGATCGCCGCGATGTGCGGATGATTGAGCGCGGCGAGCAGACGCGCCTCCTGCTGGAAGCGGGCGAGGCGCTCGGAATCGCGGGCGAAGAGATCGGGCAGCACCTTGAGCGCCACCTCGCGCCCGAGCTTCGTATCGCGCGCCCGGTACACTTCGCCCATGCCGCCGGCGCCGAGCGGCGAATCGATGCTGTATTGTCCAAGGCGCGTTCCGGCCGTCAGTGACATCGGGGACATCCCCCTCACACTTCGAAGGCGCGCTCCTTCTCTCTTGCGGTCGCGACCAGCGCCTGGAAGCGCGGGTCATCCCGCAGCGGAGCGAAGAACCGGTTGTGCATCGACAGGAAGCGGTGATTCGCGAACCCCCACGTGACCGCCTGCCGAATCCATTCGAGGGCCGATTCGGTTTCACCGACGCGTGCGAGACAGGAGGCGAGAAAGACGGGGTAGTACTCGTCCGTCTTCGCCACCCGGGTCAAGGTCGTGGTGCCGAGCACGCGTCGGACCGCGGCCCGGTCTTCCCCGAGAGCGCTGCTTCCCAGCTCGCTCATCTCCGCCCAGAAGCCCGGTTCACCCTTGAGCACGCACCCAAACGCCGCGCGCGCCTCGTCATCCCTGCCCGCCTGCATTGCCGCGTGGCCGGTCCACCAGAGCATCAAGGGATCTCCGGGAGCGAGCCGGTCGGCAGAGTCCTGGCACCTGGCAAAGGCCTCATCGAATGCCCCGTCGACAATGTCGACAAAGACCCCTGACAGGCACGCAAGTGGCGAAAAGGGATCCCGTGCTCTCGCCTCCTCGACACAGGGACGCGCCTCTTGCGTCTTTCCCACGTCGGCGAGTACGAAGCCCAGAAGCGCCAGCGCGTCGCTGTCGCGTTCAATCTGCACGGTCCGTCTGGCATAGCGCACCAGGCCCTGCAGGTCGCCGTGCTTGTACCGTGCGACGCCCATCGCCAGCAGCGCCTGCGGTAGATCCGGGTCGAGTGTCAGCGCCTTTCGCGCGTGCGTTTCGATCCGCGCGAGCGTTTCCTCGCCGTGACCGAATCCGGAGTCGTAGGATCCCCAGTACAGGTAGGCGAGGGTTGCATTGAACAACGCGCTTTCGCCGACCATCGCGATGCCTTGATTCACCAGCGCGATCGCTCCGTCAGTCCCTTCCTTCGTGAAGAAGCGGGCCTGGTGCTTCGCCCGGAGCCAGACTTCGTAGACACGCGGGTCCCTGGTCGGCCGCGCGCCGAGCCGCCGCTCCTCCTCCGGCGCGAGCCTGACCCGGAGCGCATCGACGATCCGCCGCGACAGTCTTTCCTGAAGCTCGAACACGTCCTCGAGCCCACCGTTATATTTCTCGGCCCACACGTGCGTGTCGGTCGTGGCGTCGATGAGCTGCGCGGTGATCCGCAGGGTCTTTGCGGCGCGTCGGACACTGCCTTCGATGACATAGGACACGTTGAGCTCGCGGGCGATCTCGGGAACCCGCTTCGTCGTTCCCTTGTAGTGCATGGCCGAGGTGCGCGAGATGACCCGCAGCGCCCGCACCTTCGCGAGGTCCGCGATCAGTTCCTCGGTCAGCCCATCCGCGAAGAAGGCATTGTCCGGGTCGGGACTCAGGTTCTCGAAAGGCAGGACCGCGATGGTGGCTTGCTGCCCGCCCGCAGGCGCGGTCATCGTCGAATCCGTCAGCGGCCCCCGCTGCAGACGCTTCAGGTCCGCGATGAGGTCCCGGGCGGTCTGGTAGCGTAGTCCCGACTCCTTCTGGAGCGCCTTGGCGATGATCCGCTCCAGCTCCGCCGGCACCCCCGCCGTCACCTTCGACACCGGCGCCGGCTCGTCCCGGATGATGGCACTCAAGACATCCGTCGCCGTCGGCCCCTGGAACGGCAGCTGCCCCGTCACCATCTCGTACAGCATCGTCCCGAACGAGAACAGGTCCGAGCGCGCGTCAACCGCCTGCCCCCGCGCCTGCTCGGGCGACATGTACGCCGCCGTCCCGAAGATCTGCCCCTCCCGCGTCATCTCTCCGG
>DASTNM010000162.1:0-3195 GCA_035762745.1 Candidatus Polarisedimenticolia bacterium | reverse complement strand
CGGCGCAGCACCACCACCTTCTCGACCTGGCTCTTCAGAAGGTCGAGGCGGCCCGCGATGGCGCGCAGCAACCCCGCCTGCTCCGTGCCGCGTCCCTCACTGTCGTGGCGGTCGAGCAGCCTCGCCGCCCGGTCGATCCGCTCGACCATCGAGGGGTCGCCGGAGGCGTCCGACCGGCCCAGGATGAGTGACTCGAGATTCCCGGACCCGTGGCCGGCCGCGCTCCGGTCGCCGAGGTCGTCCGAGGCCGGCGCGCCCCGGCCCGACGCGCGCCCACGCTCCTCGGCGATCTCCCGGGACAGAATGTCGAGGAACTTCGCCTTCTCCACCGTCACCTTGTCGGCCAGCATCTCGCGCACGCGCTCGAGGGCCGCGGCGCCGGGCAGGAGCCCGGCGGCCGCCTCGAGGGCGCTCTCGACCGGCACGAAATCCCGCAGCGCCGGGTCGACGAAGTCGCGCTGGTACTGGATGACCTCCCCTTTGCGGAACGCACCGTCGACCGTCACCAGGACGCGGGCGCCCATCATGTGCAGCCGGTCGCTCAGCTCCTCGCGGGCGAAGCCGGCGAAGACCGGGTGGTAGACCACCCCGAGGCGCGCCGCGGCGAGCTGCACGACGTAGGTCTCGATGATGTTCGGCATGTAGAGGACGAGGCTGTCGCCGCGCTTCATCCCCAGCGCCCGCAGTGCCGCGGCGCAGCGCTGCACCTCGCGCAGCAGATCGGCATAGTTGATGGCGCGCTGCTCGAGCGGCCGGCGGTCGGAGTCGATCCGGTCCCCCTCCCACAGGAAGGCGGTCTGCCCGCCCCGGCCCCGCTCCACCCAGCGGTCGAGCGCCTCGACGCTGGCGTTCAGCCTGCCGTCGGCGAACCAGCGGACGCACGGGAAGGTCGAGCCGTCGTACCCCTGCCGCGGCGGCTCGATCCAGTCGAGCTCCTGCCGGGCCACCTCGATCCAGAACGGGTCGCGCGCCAGCCGCGCCGCGTGCCGCAGCAGCGTCCAGCCGGAGCGCTCCGTGAAGAGCGCCCGGTGCACTCCGAGCGCCTCGCGCGCCGACGGAAAGTCGGGCTCGCGCTTGTCGCGAAACGCCCGCACCCCCTCGACGAAGTCGGGATGCCGGAACATCGCCGTCGCGAACAGGAACTCGAAGGCCAGCGCCAGGTGGCGCGGCGTCGGGCGCTCGAGCGCCAGGAGCTCGCCCACCTCGATCTCGGCCGCTCCGAGCTCCTCACGCAGGTAGGCGAGCCAGTCCGGCCCGGCCGCCGCGCCGCCGGCCGCGGTTCTGGCGCCGCCGCCCGACCGGCCGGTCAACGACGCCGCCTCGCGGGCCAGCGCGTCATAGTCGAGCCGCAGAAGCAGGTCGGCGGCCCAGATCGATACGGGGCTCCTGCGCTTCAGCGTCTCGAGGGTCCGCAGGGCCCACTCACGCTCGACCCTGTCTTCTGATCTGTCGGCGGCTTTCTGCAGCGAGCGCAGGATGTCCGGCGGCGTGTCGAGGGAGAAGTGCCGGGCGACGTAGACCTGGGCCGTCCCCTCGGCCGGCTTCTCGCCGCGCCGCGCCCAGCGCCCCTGGTGCGCCGGCACGCCGCCGGCGACCCGCGCCTGCAGGTAGGCGATCTCGGCGGAGCCGTTCATCCGCTGCCCCGCCTCCCCGCGCGCCATCCTGCCGAGCGTGGCCAGAAGGGCCCCCGCCTGATCCGGCTCGATCAGGACGTCGGCGAAGCCCCAGCGCAGCGCCTCGTCGCCGCCGAAGGTCTCGCCGGTCCAGGCGAGGTAGCGCGCAAGCGGCAGCCCCAGCCGCCGCTTCAGCTCGCACGTCGCCCCGATGTCCGGCAGGAAGCCGAGGCGCGACTCCGGCATCGCGAAACGCGCCCGCGTCGTCGCCACGATGTAGCCGCCGAAGGCGAGCCCCAGTCCCCCGCCCATGGCGATGCCGTCGGCGATCGTCACCAGCGGGATCGGCAGCCGCGCCAGCCGCAGGTCGAGGGCGTACTCGCGCGCCAGGAAGAAGTCGGCCTCCTCCGGAGCCCCCGCCTCGACCGCGCCGAGGAACCCCTTCACGTCGGCCCCGGCGCACAGGTGATCCCCCTCCCCCCGCAGCACGACGAGACGGACCGTCGGGTCGTCCTCGATCCGGTCGAGCGCCGCGTGCAGCGCCTCGATCATCTCGAGCGTCAGAGCGTTCCGGGCGGCCGGACGGGCCAGCGTCAACGAGGCGACACCCTTCTCGACCTCGCAGCGCAGACCGCTCCCGGCCTTCCGGCGTCCCGCGCCCGCTCCGGGGCGGCTCGCCGGCGCGCTCTCGACCTGCTTCTCCAGCACCGATCTCTCCTGCGCTCCCCTGCCACCCGCCGGCCGCATGCGGCGCTCCGGCGACAATCCCCCCCCATGGGGACACCAATCCCCGCCGCTGAAACCCGATCCGGGAAATGTTGGGGGGGTAAGTGACTGCCCCGACGACGCCGTGTCTCTAAATTGTGGGGAGGGGTGATCCCAGGCGTTCCCGGACCCGGGTTCAGGCTACTACTACGAGGCCTCTGGTAAGTCGAAACGCGTACATGGCCGACTCCGGGCAGTTCCTACATGAAGCAACTAACGTGGCCTATCTAAGTACAACGAACCGGCTCCCGTGTCAACGCCATTGTGCGGGGCGAAACAGATTTCTCAGCCCCATCCCACCCTTTGGAACAGACCCCGGGGCCCCTCTACTTCTTGATCGCCGGCCCGATCAGGTCGGACCGCCGCCCGTCCGCGAGGACGACCTGGAGGTAGAGATTCCTGGCGCTCTTGTGCTTCGGAATGATGAACGCGTAGGCCGCCGGGTCTCCGCTTACGCAGGCCCTGCACGGGATCAGCGCCTGGTTCTGCCGCGTCCTCACCCCTTTCACATCCACCGCGAAGATGTCGAACCCGGCGACGCCGATCTCTCCCGTCGTCTGCCATGAGACGGTGCCCGATCCCTTCCCCTGCGGATGGTTGAAGCTGATGGAGAGGTCGCGCACCTCCGGGAACCGAGGGCAGTTGACGTCGCAGGCGCATCGATCCTGGTTCGGGTTGGGGACCGTCGGGCAGACGTCACAGGCGTCCCCGACTCCGTCCCCGTCCGCATCGGCCTGATCCTGGTTCGCGACCCCCGGACAGTTGTCGCAGACGTCCCCCAGCCCGTCCCCGTCGCTGTCTTGCTGGGTATCGTTCG
>DASTNM010000161.1:0-4652 GCA_035762745.1 Candidatus Polarisedimenticolia bacterium | reverse complement strand
CGGGGCTTCTTGTTGCTGAGAAGATAAACAAGGCCGGCGGCGCCGCCGGCCGCCTCCTCCATGATGTCAGCATGAAAAAGCCACGCCTGTCCGGATGACGAATTGTCGTACTATAGCCCCATGTTGAGTCACCGGGGCCCTGAACCTCCCCGTTCCAGGTCCGGCAACGACTGCACGCCGCGGGCGCGGCTCGGCATCGCGGCGCTCTGTGCTCTCGCCCTGGTCGTCCCGGGGTGGTCGCAGGAGTCGGATCCCGTCCACCCCCTGGGCTACGCCTATGGGGATTTCGGCGGCCTCCTGACGTTCCTGAGGGCTCCCTACGTCCGTGATCTGAAAGCGCTCGACGCGGACATCGCGGTCCTGGGGGTGCCGTTCGACGAGGGAACCAGCTCGCGCCCGGGGGCGCGCTACGGCCCGCGGCAGATCCGCGAGGCGTCCATCTCGTACTCCTGGCACCGCCCCTCCGGTGGCTTCTACTACATCGATGGCGGACGCGTGACGCTGAAGGGGAAGCGCTGGGCCGACTGCGGGGACGTCGAGGTGGTCCCGACGCAGCCCGCCCGAACCTTCGAGAACGTCACCGAGGCGGTGCGGGCGATCGTCGCGAAGAAGGCCTTTCCGGTGATTCTCGGAGGGGATCACTCCATCACCTTCCCGGTCATCCGCGGTCTCGAGGCCTCACCGCTGACGCTCATCCACCTCGACGCTCACCTCGACACCTGGGATTCGGGCCCCGACGACCTCGGGCACGCGGGATGGGTCCTCCGCGTCGCGAAGCTGCCCTACGTGAAGAACATCGTGCAGATCGGCATGCGCGGACTGGCCAACGACCGTAGCGCGGTCGAGAACGCCCGGCGACTCGGCACCACCGTCATCACCACGGAAGAGCTGCGCCGCGACGGCCTCAAGGCGGCGATCGCCAGGATCCCCCGCTCGGAGAGGATCTACCTCTCGCTCGACATCGATGTGGTCGACCCATCCCTCGCCCCCGGCACCGGGACGCCGGAGGTGGGCGGACTCACCTTCGAGGAGATCGACTCTCTCCTGCAGGCGATTCCTTCCAGGGGTCGTCTGATCGGCATGGACCTGGTGGAGGTGGAGCCTTACCACGATCCCGGTGAGGTGACCCCGCTCACGGCCGCCAGGCTGATCGTCGACCTCCTGGGGGCCGCTCTCAAACCCTAGCACCGGTGCAATGAGGTCCCGTCATGGGCTCGACCGAAAGAGCGCTGCCGGGTTGGACTCTGCGAGCGCTTCTCCTCGCCGTACTTGCCGCCCTCCTGTCGTGTCTGGGAGGGATGTCGGGGTCGTTGGCCGGGACCAGCCTGGACTCGAAGACGGCGACCGCCGGATTGAAGGAAGCGCTCGGGGTCGGCACCAGCCGGTCGGTGGATCGGCTCGGCCGGGTGGACGGCTACCTCAAGAACGTCGAGGTCCGCATCCCGATGCCGGAGAAGCTCCGGTTCGTCGAGAAGAGTCTGCGGGCGATCGGCCAGGAGGGCCTCGTCGACGAGTTCGTGAAGAGCATGAACCGGGCCGCCGAGGCGGCCGCTCCGCTCGCCAGGGACGTCTTTCTCGAGACGATCAAAGGGATCGGCTTCGAGGACGCCCTGAAGATCGTCCACGGGAAGGATCACGAGGCGACCGACTATCTGCGCGCCGGCGCGGGCCCGCGCCTCGCGACTCTGTTCAGGCCGATCGTCGCGGAGCAGCTCGACAACGTCGGCACGACGCGCTCCTTCGACGCCATGATGAGCCGCGCCTCCAGGCTGCCGTTCACGGGGAAGAGCGCCTTCAACCTGGACGAGTACGTCACGGGCAGGGCGCTCGACGGGATGTTCCTGCTGATCGGCAGAGAAGAGGAGAAGATTCGCAAGGACCCGATGGCGCGCACCACTGAACTATTGAAGAGCGTGTTCGGTGCCGCCGGGGAGTCCGGGAAGAGCAAGACGCCCTGGTGGAAGAAGGCGCTCCCCGGGAGCTAGGAGCCTGTCCGGGAAATCGCCATGGCCGCGCGCCTGGGGCTTGCGGCCGCAGGCAAGGCGCGAGGAGGAAGCGATGTGTGCATCGGTGACGACGAAGAACGCAGCCTGCGACCGCAACCCCCATGCGCCCGAAGGGTTCGGGCGGCGTGGGGCCGTCTGCGGCGTTGCCGCTCCTCGCCGATGGGTCCCCATCGCCTGCGTCGCGGCGTCTTGCATCCGGCCCCACGGCGTCCCGAACGCGGCAGTGGCCATTTCCCGGACCGGCTCCTAGCCCGACTCTTGCGGGAGGCGGGAGTATGGACCGTCGCAGCATCATCGTCGCCGCGCTGGCGCTCATTGCCGGAACGATCGTCTCCGCACATTCGACACCCGCCCCCGGCCGGTCGCCCACCGAGGAACAGCAGCCGGACCAGAGGCTCTTCGACCCGCGCCGGCCGCCGGACCGGGAGCTGGAGCTGAGCATCGGCGACGGCTTCACCCTGGCGGCGGTGGGGGATTGCATCATCTCGCGGCCGCTGTCGGCCCTTCTGAAGACCGACGCGGGGTTCGCGGGAGCGGCGCGGATCGTGCGCGAGGCGGAGGTGGCGTTCGGGAACCTGGAGACACCGATCGTCGATCTGCGCTCCTTCAAGGGGTCTCCGCAGGGAGGGTGGGATGACTGGCCGGTGAGCGCCGAGCCGGGAGTCGCCGCGGATCTCAAGGCGCTCGGGTTCGACCTGTTGGCGCGGGCGAACAACCACGCCCTCGACTGGGGGGTGGAGGGGATGCGCGAGACCAGCCGCCTTTTGGACGAGGCCGGACTGGTGCACGCCGGCGTGGGGGAGAGCCGGGCGGAGGCCCGGGGAGCGCGCTACCTCGAGACCGAGAGGGGACGGGTGGCGCTGGTGTCGATGGCCTCGACGTACAGGGAGCTGTCGAACGCGCTGCCGCCTTACGGACAGGCGCCCGGCCGCCCGGGGGTGAACGCCGTACGCTGGAAGCGCACGACCCTCGTGACCGAATCGATGATGCGGGCGCTGCGCGATCTGAAGGGGGCGATCGACGCCGGGTCCGAGAGCTGCAGCGCGAAGCCGGCCCGGCCCGTGCCCGCGGCGCCGCCGGTCCCGGCGCCGCCGCTCGAGCTGACCCTCTTCGACCAGAACTTCCGGGTGGGGGAGCGGCCTGCGTATCACTACGACGTCGATCCGCAGGACCTGGCCGAGAACCTGAAAGCGATCCGGCAGGGGAAGCAGCACTCGGACTTCCTCATCGCGACCATTCACGCGCACGAGAACGAGATCGACTGCGAGCGCCCGGGCGACTTCCTGCCGCCGCTGGCGCACGCGGCGATCGACGCGGGGGCCGACATCTTCCTGCTGCACGGACCGCACACTCTCGGGCCGATCGAGATCTACAAGGGACGGCTGGTTTTCTACGGTCTGGGAGATTTCTTCTTCAGCGACATTCAGGAGCCGATCTCGGCCGACCTGTACGAGCAGTCCCGCGACCTGCTCAAGGAGGCGCTGGGCGACCCGGCACGGGCGACCGACGCCGACCTGAACGCGCTCCTGAACGCCGGCTACTTCAACGACGCGATCTTCTTCCAGTCGGTCATCGCCGTCAGCCGCTACGACGAGCGGCGGCTGTCCGAGGTGCGCCTCTACCCGGTCGACCTGGGGTACGGGACGATCCTGACCCGGAGCGGCGTGCCGCGACTCGCCTCACCCTCCGTCGGGAGGACGATTCTCGACCGCCTGCAGCGCCTGTCGCGCCCCTACGGCACGACCATCGCCATCGAGAAGGGCGTGGGCGTCATCCGTCCGCATTAGCGCCGTGCCCGCTTCGGAAATCGCCTGTTTCACCGAAGGATCTTCCTCATCCAGTCACTCTTACCGATGAGCAGCGAGAGAGGGGCGGTGCCCGAGCCGGCGCAGGAGGACAAGGAGCTCGTCAAACGCATGCTCGCGGGAGAGGAGCATGCCTTCGAGGAGTTTTTCGGCGATCAGTTTCCCAGGCTGTATCGCTTCGCCCTCGTGCGCACGCGGCAGGATGCCGACGCCGCCGAGGAGGTGGTGCAGGCGGCACTGTGCAAGGCGATCTCCGCGCTGAAGTCCTGGCGCGGGGAGGCGGGTCTGTTCACCTGGCTCTGCACCTTCTGCCGCCACGAGATCAGCGGCTATTACCGGCGCCATCAGGCGCAGCCGCAGCCCATGGGCCTGATCGAGGACTCGCCGCTGGCGCGCGCCTCTCTCGAGTCGCTCGCGGCGCAGGCGGACCGGGGTCGCGATGACGAAGAGCGCCGGAGCGAGGTCGCGCGCCTGGTGCAGGCGACGCTCGACGACCTCCCGGCGCGCTACGGGGACGCCCTGGAGTGGAAATACATCCACGGCTTCTCCGTCGAGGAGATCGCGGCGCGCTTGAAGGTGCGGCCGAAAGCCGCGGAGTCGCTGCTGACGCGCGCCCGGCAGGCGTTTCGTGAGGCCTTCACGACCGTCACGGGATCTCGAACATGATGAATGACGGCGGTCATCCCCCCCGATCATCCGAGGACTCCCGAGCCCCCGGCGACGACCCGATCGCCCGGCTGCTTCGCGCGGCCGGCCCGCGTCCCCCGGTGGCCGAAGAAACGTCGGCGCGCGTCCGCTCCGCGGTCGGCGCCCACTGGCAACGGGAGGTCCAGGCCGCCCA
>DASTNM010000160.1:0-2319 GCA_035762745.1 Candidatus Polarisedimenticolia bacterium | reverse complement strand
TCGCCTGAGCGCCCTGCTTTCCAGCCTTGATGACGGTGTCGAGGTCCGACAGCGCCTTGGCGCGTGCGAACGTTTCGCTGTGCAGATCGGAGCGGAGCATCTCCGCTCTGCCGAGGATGACGCTCAGGATGTTGTTGAAGTCGTGCGCCACTCCGGCCGCCAGCTGGCCGACGGCCTTGAGGCGCTCGGAGCGGATGAGCTGCTCCTGCGTCGCCTTCAGGGATTCGTAGGCTTTCTCGAGCCGGCTGGCCCGCCGCGCCCCTTCGACCGCGACGGCCAGCTGGGCGCCGAGCGCGGAGAGATGAGCACAGTCCCCCTCGTTGTAAGGCTCTCCGCTGCCGCGCGGCCCGGCCGCGAAGACGCCTACGATCTTCCTGTCGGACTTGATCGGGACGCAGATGGCGATCGGACCACGAAAGAGCGCTTCCCCGGTCGAAGGCCGGCTGGCACCCCCATTGTCCCGGGCGCCCGGCGATGCGGACTGCCGGAAGGGGGTGCCGGTGCTGGCCACCGTGCCGCAAACCCCCTCGCCGAGCTTGACGCTGGCCGGCGTCGGGTCCCGCGTTCCGTCGGTCCTCCGGCAGGCGGACCGGAGCACCCCGGCCGCCTCGTCGAGGAGCAGGATGCAGGCGCTGTCGACGCCCAGCTCGTCGGTCACCATGTCCATGAAATAGTCGAGCAGCTCAGCAGAGGCTGACGGATCCTCGTCCCCGGGACCCGCATCGATCAGCGAGATGTCGGACTCCATCTTCCGACTCCTCTCGTCGTGCTCCTGGAGGAGGGAGCGCTTCTTGACGGTCAGGTTCCTCTTCTCGAGGGCGCGCTGGAGGGTCGTCCAGATCTCGTCGAGATTCTCGAACGGCTTCTGGAGGTAGGTGTACGCCCCTTCGCGGATGGCGCGCAGCGCCGTCTCGGCGGAGGCGTGGCTGGTCATCATGACCACTTCAGTATCCGGGGACTGCTGCTTGATCTCCTTCAGCAGCTCGAGACCGCTCTTTCCCGGCATGACGATGTCCAGGAGCGCCACGTCGGGCGAGAACTCGGATAGCAGCGCGAGCCCTTCCTCGGCCGTCCCCGCTTCGCGGACCTCGCAGTCGTTCCACGCGATCACGTTGACGAGGATGTGACGGATCGTCTCCTCGTCGTCGACTATGAGAATGCGCGGCTTGTCCATGCACACTCCGGGCGCAATACGGGCGCTCGTTCGGAATTTCGATTCCACGGCCAATAAAATCAAGGATACGAAGCAACTGGGTGGGCTGCCCGGACGGGGGATACGATTTTGTAATCAGCGGTCGGCGAGGCGCTCGGGGGCGGTAGATGCCCCGGCGCAGCCGGGGATTCAGATAACCCCGGGGGGAACCCTCCCGTCAAGGAGACGAGCGACGCGGCCCGGTCGAACGGATTTCCGGGGGAGGCTCAAGATCCTGCGGCCGCGGCCGATCTTACAGCAGGATGCCGGTGCAGGGTCGGTCAGGGAGGGCCTGCCGGCGGGCTCAGAAGGGCGACGATGACGAGCGAGATGCCGAAGATACTCACCGATTCGCTCTACCAGATGCTCCGCGAAGGGCAGATCCGGGAGTTCAACGCGCGGCGGGCCAAGGGTGAGGCCTGTGACCTGCGCGGCGCCGACCTGCGCGGCGTCGATCTGCGTGGCATGAACACGGAGGGGATTGATCTCTCGGACTGCTACCTGCGCCAGGCCGACCTGCGGGGACTCAACTTGAGCCGCTGTCGAATGGAGGGGGCAAGCCTCTTCGGCGCCAACGTCTCGGGCGTCTTCTTCCCTCCCGATCTGAGCGCCGACGAGATCCGCCTCTCCGTGGAGCACGGCACCCGCCTGCGCCCAAGAACCTGAACCAGCCGACCGGCCCGGCGCTGCGGCGGAGCCACCCGGACCGCCGCCGCGTCATCATCACCCCGGCGACGGCCGAGCCGAGGACGATCGAAAAGACCATCGCCACCGCGGGCGAGGCTCTCAAGGGGATGCGCCGGGGCCCAAGCCCTGATCGCGTTCAGTGGGCCGTCTGCGCCGCGGGGAGCGCCTCCTTCTCCCACAGCCGCCTGACCCGGAGAATGTCCCGATCGTCCAGGCGGTAAATCCAGATCGAGTGGCCGGCGCGCGCCGAGGGGCGTAGAAGCCTGAAGTAGCCAAAGGCGTCCTGGTCCACCGGCACAGTCGATCCGTCGCTCGACAGCAGGCGGTGCGGGAGCCCCTGCACGAAGTTCACGCTGATGGCATACGTGCCCGGCCGGAGGCCGTCGAGCTCGCCGGGCAGGCGGCGGCCGGGGGGGACAACGCGCGGGTCGCGGGGTGGC
>DASTNM010000159.1:0-3940 GCA_035762745.1 Candidatus Polarisedimenticolia bacterium | reverse complement strand
CTCACCGGTAACCTGAAGACGATGTCCCTGCCGGACCTCCTGCAGTGGGCCGGGTCGGGCCGCAAGACCGGCACCCTCTCTCTGAAGAGCTCCTCGCTGCAGAAGCGGATCTACTTCCAGGATGGGTCGATCATCGGCTCGTCGAGCAATGACCCGCGCGAGTTCCTGGGGCAGTTCATCCTGAGCGAGGGGATCATCTCGGAGCAGCAGCTGAAGGACGCCTTCGATCTGCAGGCCCGCACCAAGGTGATGCTGGGGCGGATCCTGGTCAAGAGAGGGGTGCTCTCGGAGGCCAAGGTCGTCGAGCTCCTGCGGCTCAAGGCGGAGGAGACGATCTACTCGCTCTTCCTCTGGACCGACGCGGACTTCGAGTTCCTCGAGGACGAGCTGCCGCCGGGCGACCAGGTCCTGATCTCCGTCAAGGTCGAGGACATCCTGATGGAGGGGTTGCGCCGTTACGACACCTCCAAGAAGATTCGCCAGGTCCTGCCGCACAACGACGTCGTCGTCCGGCGCACGGACAAGGCGCTCTCGCCCGAGGTCGCCTCCAAGGCGTTCCCGAAACGGATCTACGATCTGGTGGACGGCCATCGCACGGTGGCGGACGTGGTCCTGGAGGCGCACGCCTCCGAATTCAACGTCTGTCAGCTCCTCTACGTGATGGTGCAGAAGGGGTACCTGGAGGTCGATGCGCGCTCCAGCAAGAAGGAATCGACGCGCGCCCCCCGGGCGGTATCCCGCCAGCCGGTCGACACACAGCAGTCGCTGATGTCGGCCGCCAAGGACCTGCTCAAGAGCGGCGACGCCGAGGGGGCCCTGATCATCCTGGAGAAGGCCCGCAGCGCCTCCGGCAAGAACCCGGAGATCAACGCCCTGATCCAGGTGGCCGAGGAGCACTTCATCGAACGGGCCTACATCCACTACCTGCCGGCGAAGAAGATCCCGGTCCTCAAGAAATCGCTGGAGTCGCTGGTCAACCAGGACCTCAGCCCGGAGGAGGTCTTCCTGGTGAGCCGGGTCAACGGCTCGTGGGATCTCAAGTCGATCATCAGCATCAGTCCGCTGCGGGAGGTCGATGCGCTGCGCGCCCTCAAGAAGCTGCGCGAGCGGGGCATCATCGACCTGGTCGAGGCTCAGGCCAAGACCGCCTGATCCCGTGGTCGCGCCGTGCCTTGCGGCTGCACCGCGGAGGCTTCGGCAGGCGGCGCGGGAAGGTAGTGGTCGTACGGCTCCGCCTTGAGATCCTCCCACCTCTTGGTCGAGATCGACTTCACGAACAGCTCGGCAAGCTGCAGGTTGGTGATCAGCGGGATGCCGAAGTCGGTGGCCCGCCGACGGATGATGTAGCCGTCGGTCAGCTCCTTCCGGTCGTACCCCGCCGGGATGTTGATGATCAGGTCGAGCCGGTTCGGCACGATGTAGTCGAGCAGCGACGGCCGGCGGCGTTCCTGGATCTTGTAGAGGCGGATGTTGGGCACCCCCTGGTCCTCGAGGAACCGGGAGGTGTTGCGGGTGGCGTAAAGGGTGAACCCCATCTGGGGCAGGACCCGGGCCGAGGGGAGGAAACGGGTCTTGTCGCGGAGCGTACCGATCGACAGGAGCGCCTGCTTGCGCTCGGGGAGGCGGAAGCCGGCCGCCAGGATCGCCTTGAGGAACGCCTCCGGCAGGTCCTCTCCGAGGCAGGCGACCTCGCCCGTCGAGGCCATCTCGACCCGCAGCGCCGGATCGGCCCCCTTGATGCGCGAGAAGGAGAACTGCGGCGCCTTCACGCCGACGTAGTCGAGGTCGAGAAGCGACGCGGGAACCGGCCGGACCTCGACCCCCATCATGGCGCGGGTGGCGAGGTCGACGAAGTCGACGCCGCAGACCTTCGAGATGAACGGGAAGGAGCGCGAGGCGCGCAGGTTGCATTCGATCACCATGACCTCGTTGTCCACCGCCAGGAACTGCACGTTGAACGGGCCGGTGATGTTGAGGGCGCGCGCCAGGCGGGCGGTGATGGCGCGGAGGCGACGCACCGTCCCCAGGTAGATCTTTTGGGGCGGCAGCACGACCGTCGCGTCGCCGGAGTGGACCCCGGCATTCTCGACATGTTCCGTGACCGCGATCGCCAGGATCCGCCCCTGCGCCGCCACGGCGTCGGCCTCGAGCTCCTTCGCCCCTTCCACGAACTTGGAGATGACCACCGGGTGGCGGCGCGACACCTCCGCCGCCCCGCGCAGGGCGGCATCCAGGGCCGTCCCGTCCCCTGCGATCCGCATCGCCGCCCCCGACAGCACGTAGGAGGGACGAACCAGGATTGGGTAGCCGACCCGGGAGGCGAAGCGCCGCGCCTCGCTGTGCGAAGTGACCTCGGCCCAGGCAGGCTGCGGCACCTCCAGCCGATCGAGAAGGGTCGAGAACTTGTGTCGGTCCTCGGCGCGGTCGATATCGCGCGGCTGGGTGCCGAAGACCGGGATGCGGGCGCGCTCGCAGGCCAGGGCGTGGTTGTTCGGGATCTGGCCGCCGAACGACAGCAGCATGCCGAGAGGCTTCTCCTTCCGCCAGATGTCGTGCAGCCGCTCGAAGGTCAGCTCCTCGAAATAGAGCGTGTGGCCCATATCGTAGTCGGTCGACACGGTCTCGGGGTTGCAGTTGACGACGATCGGTGAGTAGCCGAGCCGCCGCAAGGCGTCCGCCGCGCTGACGCAGCACCAGTCGAACTCGACCGAGGAGCCGATCCGGTAGGCCCCCGAGCCGAGGATCATCACCTTGCGGCTGCCGGCGCCCGGCTCGATGTCGTCCTCCGTCCCCAGGTAGGTCGTGTAGAGGTAGTTGGTCCGCACCGGCCATTCGGCGGCCAGCGTGTCGATCTGCTTGACCACCGGCACGATGCCGGCCGCCTCGCGCCGCCGGGTGACCCGTGAGGCGTCGAGGCCCGTGGCCACGGCGATCTGCTCGTCCGAAAATCCCGACTCCTTGGCCCGGCGCAACAACTCCTCGGACAAGGCGGTCCGCCGCCCGGTGTTCCGCGATCGGCGCCCGGCCCCACGTGGCGCGGTGGCGCACAGCTCGTCGTAGAGGGTGCGGATGCGCGCCATCTTGCCGAGAAACCAGGGGTCGATGCCGGTCAGGCGGTGCAGCTCGGCGACCGACCGGCCGCGCCCGAGCGCCTCCGCCAGGGCAAAGACCCGTCTCGGGGTCGGGCGGGAGAGGTCCGAGAGCGACTGGCGGATGTTGAAGTCGTTGCCGACCAGGCCGCGCACGCCGTCCCCCAGCATGCGGCAGCCCTTCTGCAGCGCCTCCTCGAAGCCGCGACCGATCGCCATCACCTCCCCGACCGACTTCATCTCGCTGCCGATGAAGTGCGAGGCGCCGCGGAACTTGTCGAGGTCCCACTTCGGCATCTTCACGACGAGATAATCGAGCGCCGGCTCGAAACAGGCGGTTGTGGTGTCGTTCATCGAGTTCTTGAGATCGGTCAGGCGATGGCCGAGGGCGAGCTTGGCGGCGATGCGCGCCAGCGGGTAGCCGGTCGCCTTGCTGGCCAGCGCGGAGGAGCGCGACAGGCGGGCGTTCACCTCGATGATCCTGTAGTCGTCCGAGCGCGGGTCGAGGGCGAACTGGATGTTGCACTCGCCCAGGATCCCGAAGTGACGGATCACCTGGAAGGCGATCGCCCGCAGCGCGAAGTACTCCTGGTCGGTGAGCGTCTGCGAGGGGGCCACGACGATCGACTCGCCGGTGTGCACGCCGAGAGGATCGACGTTCTCCATGTTGCAGACCGTGATGCAGTTGTCCGCCTGGTCGCGGACGACCTCGTACTCCACCTCCTTCCATCCCGTCAGGTCCTCCTCGATCAGGACCTGCGGTGAGGAGGCGAATGCCTCCGCCGCTATCGGCTTCAGCTCCGCCTCGGTCCTGGCGATCCCGGAGCCGCGGCCCCCCAGCGTGAAGGCGG